>PNMN01000030.1 GCA_013823655.1 Comamonadaceae bacterium
AGGACTGAAGGGCGTCGAAGAGGTCTTCATCAACGGCCACGAGACGCAGCGCGTGCCGCACAACCTGAACATGAGCTTCAACTACGTCGAGGGCGAGTCGCTGATCATGGGCATCAAGGGTCTGGCGGTGTCGTCCGGCTCGGCATGTACCTCGGCCAGCCTGGAGCCCAGCTACGTGTTGCGCGCCCTGGGCCGCAGCGACGAGCTGGCGCACAGCAGCCTGCGCATGACCATCGGCCGCTGGACGACCGAAGAAGAGATCGACTACGCGATCAGCACCATCAAGGACAACGTCGCCAAGCTGCGCGAGCTCTCGCCTCTGTGGGAAATGTTCAAGGACGGCGTTGACCTGTCCACCATTCAGTGGGCTGCCCACTGAGCGTACGAAGGAGAAAACACCATGGCTTACTCTGAAAAAGTCGTTGACCACTACGAAAACCCCCGCAACGTCGGCTCCTTCGACAAGGGCGACGAGTCGGTCGGCACCGGCATGGTGGGTGCGCCCGCCTGCGGCGACGTGATGAAACTGCAGATCAAGGTGAACCCGATCACCGGCGTGATCGAGGACGCGCGTTTCAAGACCTACGGTTGCGGTTCGGCCATCGCGTCGAGCTCGCTGGTGACCGAGTGGGTCAAAGGCAGGACGCTGGACGAAGCGGCGGCGCTCAAGAACAGCGAAATCGCCGAAGAACTGGCCCTGCCGCCGGTCAAGATCCACTGCTCCATCCTGGCCGAAGACGCGATCAAGGCGGCGGTGGACGACTACCGCAAGAAGCACGCAAGCTGAGCCCCGCCATGCCCGTCACGATCTCTGAAGCCGCCGCCCGCCACGTCACCCGCTACCTCGCCAAACGGGGCAAGGGTGTGGGTGTGCGTCTGGGTGTCAAAACGACCGGCTGTTCAGGCCTGGCCTACAAGCTGGAGTACGCCGACGAGGTTGCACCCGAGGATGTGGTGTTCGAAGACAACGGTGTCAAGGTGCTGGTCGATCCCAAGAGCATGCCGTACATCGACGGCACGCAGCTCGACTTTGTGCGGGAAGGCTTGAACGAGGGCTTCAAGTTCCACAACCCGAACGAACGCGATCGCTGCGGCTGCGGAGAAAGTTTCCGGGTTTGACGTCGGCGATGAACCTGCAATCGAACGATTTCGAACTGTTCGAACTGCCACTGACCTACGCGCTGGATCGCGAGCAACTCGATGAGCGATGGAAGCGGTTGCAGCGTGAGGTGCATCCGGACCGCCACGTCGCCGCCGATGCGCAGACCCAGCGCCAGGCCATGCAGTGGTCGGTGCGCATCAACGAGGCCTACCAGCGCCTGAAGGATCCGCTGCAGCGCGCGGCCTATCTGTGCGAACTGCACGGCGCACCGATCCAGGCCGAGAACAACACCGCCATGCCCGCCGCCTTCCTGATGCAGCAGATGGAATGGCGCGAGGCGCTGGACGAGGCCACCACGGTGGCCCAGCTGGAAGACATGGCCGATGAGGTCGCTGCGGCCCGCCAGAAGATGCTGGCCGGTCTGCAGCAGACCGCCGACGTGCAGCGCGACTGGCCGGCGCTGGCCGCCCAGGTCAGAGCCCTCATGTTTGTTGAGCGTTTTGCACGCGACGTCTCGAAGCGCCTCGATCAACTGGGACAATAACGGGTTCGTCGGCGCTTCGCCCCGTTTTCAGCTCACCCTACATGGCACTCCTGCAGATTTCCGAACCCGGCCAATCCCTTGACCCGCACCAGCGCCGGATCGCTGTGGGAATTGATCTGGGCACCACCCATTCGCTGGTGGCTGCGGTGCGCCATGGGGTGGCCGAATGCCTGCCAGCGCTGGACGGCAAAGCCATCCTGCCCAGCGTGGTGCGCTATCTCGATCCGGCGCATGGCGGCGCGGGGCGCCAGATCGGCTTTGAAGCGCTGGCCGCCCAGATCGGTGACCCGGCCAACACCATCAGCTCGGTCAAGCGCCTGCTGGGGCGCCGCCGCGACCAGGTGGTGGACGTTGCCAAGCTTTCGTACAACGTGGTCGATGACAACGGCATGGCGGTGGTGGACACGGTGGCGGGCCGCAAGACACCGATGGAAGTCAGCGCCGAGATCCTGGCCACGCTGCGCTTTCGCGCCGAGGACAGCTTCGACGACGAACTGTTCGGTGCCGTGATCACCGTGCCCGCCTATTTCGATGACGCGCAACGCCAGGCCACCAAGGACGCCGCGCAACTGGCTGGTATCAACGTGCTGCGCCTGATCAACGAGCCCACGGCCGCCGCCATCGCCTATGGGCTGGACAACGGCAGCGAGGGCGTTTACGCGATCTACGACCTGGGCGGTGGCACCTTCGATATTTCCATCCTGCGCCTGACGCGTGGTGTGTTCGAGGTCATGGCCACCGGTGGGGACTCGGCCCTGGGGGGCGACGACTACGACCAGGCGCTGGCGGCCTGGGTGCTGCAACAGGCGGGCCTGGGCCCGGTGGCCGACGCGGCCGAACGCGCTGCGCTGCACCGCGAGGCGCGGCGTGTGAAAGAGCAATTGACGGCGCAGGCCGAAGTGCTGTTCCGTGCCGAGGTTGAAACCCGAGCCCTGGAGCAGGCGGTGCGCCGCGAAGATTTTGAAACCTGTACCGCAGAGCTGACCACTCGCACCATGAACGCCGTGCGCAAGGTGCTGCGCGACGCTGGCGTGCGCAAGGAAGAGGTGCAGGGCGTGGTGCTGGTGGGCGGCTCGACCCGCATGCCGCTGATCCGCCGCAGCGTGGGCGACTTCTTCGGCCAAGAGCCATTGACCAACCTGAACCCCGACGAGGTGGTGGCGCTGGGCGCCGCCATCCAGGCCAACCAGCTGGCCGGCAACAGCCAGGACGGTGACTTGCTGCTGCTGGACGTGATCCCGCTGTCGCTGGGGATCGAAACCATGGGTGGCCTGGTCGAACGCATCGTGCCGCGCAACAGCACCATTCCCACCGCGCGCGCGCAGGACTTCACCACCTACCAGGACGGGCAGACCGCGCTGGCATTGCACGTGGTGCAGGGCGAACGCGATCTGGTGGCCGACTGCCGCAGCCTGGCACGTTTCACGCTGCGCGGCATTCCGCCCATGGTGGCTGGCGCGGCGCGCATCCGCGTGACCTTCACCGTCGATGCCGACGGTCTTCTCTCGGTCAGCGCGAAAGAACAGGGCAGCGGTGTCGAGACCATGATCGACGTCAGGCCCGCCTATGGTCTGTCGGACGAACAAATCGCCAGCATGCTGCAGGACAGTTTCAACACCGCTCAGCAAGACATGGACGCGCGCGCACTGGTGGAGGCGCGGGTCGATGCCGACCGCATGATCGCAGCCACCCGCACGGCGCTGGCGGCTGATGGCGACTTGCTGGAAGCGGCTGAGCGCAGTTCCATCGAAGCCCTCATGGCCGCGCTGGCGGGCCTCATTTCCAGCGCCAGTGCCGCCGACATTGAAGCCGCCACGCAAGCCCTGGCCAAGGGCACAGAAGCCTTTGCCGCCCAGCGCATGAACCGTGGCATCCAGCAGGCACTGGCGGGCCGAAAAATCGAAGAAGTCTGAACAACCATGCCCACGATCAAAATACTGCCCCATCCCGAGTACTGCCCGCAGGGCGCCAGCATCAGCGCACCCGCTGGCACCTCGATCTGTGAAGCCCTGCTGGACAACCGCATCAACATCGAGCACGCCTGCGACATGAGCTGTGCCTGCACCACCTGCCACGTGGTGGTGCGCGCAGGTTTCAGCAGCCTGAACGAACCGGACGAAGCCGAAGAAGACCTGCTGGACCGCGCCTGGGGGCTGGAGCCGAATTCCCGCCTTTCGTGCCAGGCCATCCTGGCGCAGCAGGACGTGACGGTGGAAATCCCGAAGTACTCGATCAACCACGCCAAAGAGAACCACTGATGCGCCAGATCGTTCTCGACACCGAGACCACCGGCCTGTCGGCCGAAAACGGCGACCGCATCATTGAAATCGGCTGCGTCGAGCTGCTCAACCGCAAGCTCACCCGCAACAACCTGCACTTCTACGTCAACCCGGAGCGCGACAGCCACGAGGACGCGCTCAAGGTGCACGGCATCAGCAACGAATTCTTGCGCGACAAGCCCAAGTTTGCCCAGATCGCGGACCAGGTGCTGGACTACCTGCGGGATGCCGAGCTCATCATCCACAACGCGCCATTCGACATCAGCTTCCTGAACAAGGAACTGGAGCGATTGGGTCATCCGCCCATGAAAGCCCATGTGGCCAGCGTGATCGACACGCTGGTCATGGCGAAGGAAATGTTCCCGGGCAAGCGCAATGGGCTGGATGCCTTGTGCGACCGTCTGGGCGTGGACAATTCGGGCCGCACGCTGCACGGCGCCCTGCTCGATGCCGAACTGCTGGCCGATGTCTACATCAACATGACGCGTGGCCAGGATGCGCTGCTGATCGAAGCGGGCGACACCAGCACCGAAGGCGGCACGGAGTCGGCTCAGATCGATCTGAGCCGGTTCGAGTTGCCGGTGCTGCGGGCCAACGAGCAGGAAGCCGCGGCCCATGAGGCCACGCTCGCCGATCTGGACAAGGCCTGCAAGGGCAAGACGGTCTGGCGCACGCTCGAAGCAGCCTGAAGACAACGGGCGATGTTCTTGAACTTCTTTTTCCCCGCTCCGGATGGGTGCAAAGATCACGCTATAATTCGAGGCTTCCGAATGACCGGAGCGGCGAAGAGCCGCTAAGAAATTCGGGCGGTTAACTCAGCGGTAGAGTGCCACCTTCACACGGTGGAAGTCGCAGGTTCGAACCCTGCACCGCCCACCAGACAGCAAGGTCTTCTGACTTGCACAAAAAAAGCCCACTTTCCGGTGGGCTTTTTTGTCGCCGTTTCATTCTGCCTTGCGGGCAGCGTTCATGACTGCGGCTGCGGCTGCGGCTGCGGCTGCGCGCAGCTTGTCCTTTTTGCTGGGGCGCTTGCCCTTGATGCCGCCGCCCGCTGCTGGCGCAACCGGAGCCGCCACCTCGGCGGGCTCGAAACCGGGCACCACCTCCAGCGGCAGGCTCAGGCCCTGGCGCTTTTCGATCAGGCGCCAATGCGCTGCGGTGTCGGCGCTGACAAAGCTCACAGCCAGGCCGCTTTCACCGGCGCGCCCGGTGCGGCCGATGCGGTGCACATAGTCCACCGCCGAACGCGGCAGATCGAAATTCACCACCACCGGCAACTGCGCGATGTCGATGCCGCGCGCCGCCAGGTCGGTGGTGACGACCACGTCCCAGCGTTTTTCCTTGAACTCCTGCAGCGTCTGCTGGCGCGTGCCCTGGCTCAAGGCCCCGTGGAAAGAGGTGGCGTACAGGTCGCCGTGGTGCAGCTTGGCGGCCACGCGCTCGGCGCTGTGCTGCGTGGCCACGAACACCAGCACGCGTTCCCAGCCGTTGTCCTTGATGAGCTGTCGCAACAGTTGGGTCCGGCGGCCCGCATCCACCGCGATGGCGCGTTGCAGCACCACGACCTCTGCTTGTGCCGGTGTCGGCACGTCCACGCGCTGCGGCTCGTGCAGCAGGCCACCCGCCAGGGCTTGCACTGCGGGCGGGAAGGTGGCCGAGAAAAACAGGTTCTGGCGGCGCGCAGGCAGCAGGGCCAGCACGCGGTCGAGTTGCTCGGAAAAACCGAGATCGAGCAGGCGGTCGGCTTCGTCCAGCACCAGCAGCTCGACCGCCGAGAGGCGCAAGGCGTTGTGCTCCACCAGGTCGAGCAGGCGCCCGGGCGTGGCCACCATCACGTCGGCACCGCCGCGCAATGCCATGAGCTGGGGGTTGATGGACACGCCACCAAAGGCCACGGCGATGCGCGGTCGCACGGGCTGGTGTTGCGCCAGGCTGCGCAGCACCTCGCCCACCTGGGCGGCGAGCTCGCGGGTCGGCACCAGCACCAGCGCGCGCACGCGCCGCGGCGTGTGCAGTGTTGTGGTGGTCAGGCGTTGCAGCAAGGGCAGGGCGAAGGCAGCGGTTTTGCCGGACCCGGTTTGCGCGGTGGCCAGCAGATCGGCGCCGCCGAGCGCGATGGGAATGGCTTGTTGCTGAATCGGCGTGGGCGCAGTGAGGCCGAGTTCGGCGGCGGCCTGGGCGAGGGCGGGAGAGAGCCCGAGATCGGTGAATGGCATGGATGGGCGAGTTTACCGGGCGCGCTCGCGACGGGGGGCGCCGCGTTACGATGCCGCTCCATGAAAGACAAGTGGTCCTCTCTGAGCGGTCTGGTGTATTCCACCGAGGCCGGGCGCATGTGTCCGGGCTGCCGTCAGGCGGTGGCGCAGTGCGTGTGCCCGCGGGCGGTGGTGCCTGTGGGTGACGGCATCGTTCGCGTCTCGCGGGCGACCAAGGGCCGTGGTGGCAAGGTGGTGACGCTGGTGAAGGGCGTGCCGCTCGAGCCCGCCGCACTCGCCGCATTGGGCAAGCAGCTCAAGGCCGCCTGCGGAACCGGCGGCACGGTCAAGGACGGGGTGATCGAGATCCAGGGCGACCACGTGGAGCGCGTGATGGCCGCCCTGCAGGCGCCGGGTCGCCGGGTCCAGCGCGCGGGTGGTTAACGGTCCGTGCTTCGGTAGCGGAAAACGATGGTCAGAACGGCCTCGCCACCGCATCCGCCGGTCCTCCAGACCCTCATGGACAATCTCGGTTCAAAATGCACGAGGTGCCTTTTTTATTTTTTCAACGCCTGGAGATCACCGCATGACGACACCGACCAAGTACCTGCTCAACGAAAGCCAGATGCCCAAGTTTTGGTACAACATCCAGGCCGACCTGCCGCAAGCGCTGCCTGCCGTGTTGCACCCCGGCACCTTGCAGCCGATCGGCCCCGACGACCTGGCGCCGCTGTTTCCGATGGAGCTGATCATGCAGGAGGTCAGCACCGAGCGCGAGATCGAGATTCCCGAACCGGTGCGCGACATCTACAAGCTCTGGCGTCCGGCGCCGCTGTACCGCGCCCACCGGCTGGAGAAGGTGCTCGGCACGTCGGCCAAGATCTTTTACAAGTACGAGGGCGTCAGCCCGGCCGGCAGCCACAAGCCCAACACCGCGATCCCGCAGGCCTTCTACAACCAGCAGGCCGGCGTCAAGCGCCTGACCACCGAAACCGGCGCCGGCCAGTGGGGCACCTCGCTGGCGTTCGCGGGCAGCCTGTTCGATCTGGAGGTGCTGGTGTTTCAGGTGCGCGTGTCGTACGACCAGAAGCCCTACCGCCGCGCCGTGATGGAGACCTACGGCGCGCGCTGCCTGCCCTCGCCCTCGGACCAGACCGCATACGGCCGCAGCGTGCTGGCACTGCGGCCCGATCACCCGGGCAGCCTGGGTATCGCGATTTCTGAAGCCGTCGAGCTGGCGGTGCAGCGCGAAGACACCAAGTACGCGCTGGGCTCGGTGCTCAACCACGTGCTGATGCACCAGACCATCATCGGCCTGGAAGCCATGGAGCAGATGCAGATGGCCGACGCCTGGCCCGATGTGGTGATCGGTTGCACGGGCGGTGGCTCCAACTTTGCCGGCATCGCCTTTCCCTTCATCGGACACGCGTTGCGCGGCGGCAGGCGGTCGCGCATCCTGGCGGCCGAACCCGCGTCCTGCCCGTCGCTGACGCGCGGCAAGTACGCCTACGACTTTGGCGACACCGGCCACATGACCCCGTTGACCAAGATGCACACGCTGGGCAGCACCTTCACCCCGCCCGCCACGCACGCCGGTGGGCTGCGTTACCACGGCATGGCGCCGCTGGTGTCGCACTGCAAGGAGCTGGGCCTGATCGAGGCCGCCGCCTTCACACAAAAAGAGTGTTTCCAAGCCGGCGTGACCTTCGCCCGGGCCGAGGGCATCGTGCCCGCGCCCGAGGCCAACCACGCGGTCAAGGCCGCCATCGAAGAAGCGCTGCGCTGCAAGCGCGAAGGCAGGAGTGAAACCATCCTGTTCTCGCTTTCGGGCCACGGCCACTTCGACATGGCCTCCTATCAAAAGTACTTCAGTGGTGAGCTGGCGGACGATGCCTACGACGAGAAGGACCTGGCGCTGGCGCTCTCTGGATTGCCCAGTGTGTCGGCCTGAGCGAAAGACTCTCGGCCTCTTCAGCCCGCGAACGCCAGGCGGGCGCGCATGCCCCAGCTGCTGGTCAGCCCCACAGTGGGCCAGCGCAGTTGGCCTGCTGGTGTGATCACGGCAAAGGCCGGCACAGCTCCGAATCCCAGCGCACCCGCAATGGCCGAGCGCGGGTCGACCACGGTGTGCCAGGCCAGGCCCCGCACGCTCAGGTAGCGCGCCACCTTCTCGGGCGGCCCCGACTGCATGGCCACGGTGATCACCGGGTGGTCCTGCGTCAGGCCATCGACCGTGCCCTGGATGGTCCGGCAGATCGGGCACCAGTCGGCCCAGACATACAGGCCGATGTTCTGACCGGGGTGCGCGCGTTGCAGCGCAGCGATTTCGGCGCGCAGGCTGCTCTGGCGCACGGTGCCGCCCGCGTCCAGCACCGGCAGCGGGGCGTCCAGGGCTGTCGTTGGCAGCAGACCACCCGCCACATGCCGCGTCTGCCAGGCCTGTACCGCCAGCAGCACGCCGACGAAAAGGACGAGAGTCCCCAGGTGGCGCATCCAGTTGCGCCGCCACCCGGTTGCCCACGAACCCAGACCGGCAGACCGGCTCATGACGTCTTGAACAGTTCGAGCAGGCGGTCCAGCCCACCCATGTCGATGGCCACCTTGGCCTGCGCGCGCACCTTGGGTTTGGCGCGGTAGGCGACCGAAAGACCCGCCGCGTCCATCATCTCCAGATCGTTCGCGCCGTCGCCCATGGCGATGGTCTGGCTCGGTTCACAGCCGATCAGGCTGCAGGTGCGCAGCAGCGTCTGGCGTTTCATGGCCGAGTCGCAGATGTCGCCCCAGCTCTGGTCCAGCAAGCGCCCGGTGAGCTTGCCGTCCACGATTTCCAGCTTGTTGCTGCGCGCGAAATCCAGCGCCAGCCGGTCGCGCAGCCGTTCGGCAAAGTAGGTGAAACCGCCGCTGACCAGCAGCACCTTCAAACCCGCCGCCTTGCAGGCCAGCACCAGCTCGGCCGCGCCGGGGTTGAGCTGCAGGCGGGCGCGGTACACATGGGCCAGGTCGGCCTCACTCACGCCCTTGAGCAGGGCCACGCGCTGGCGCAGGCTTTCTTTGTAGTCGGTGATCTCGCCGCGCATCGCCGCCTCGGTGATCGCCGCCACCTCGGCCTTGCGGCCAACCGCGTCGGCGATCTCGTCCACGCACTCGATGTTGATCAGCGTGGAGTCCATGTCAAATGCGATGAGCTTGAAGTCCTTCAGGTTCAGCGGGGCGGAAAAGCCCTGGATGGTCAGGCCGGGGGCGAATTCGGTGGGGGTGGCGGGCACTTGCGTCATGGAGCGCGATTATCCGAGATTGCCTCAATCAGTAGGTCAGTAGGTCAGTAGGTCAGTAGGTCAGTAGGTCAGTAGGTCAGTAGGTCAGTAGGTCAGTAGGTCAGTAGGTCAGTAGGTCAGTAGGTCAGTAGGTCAGTAGGGCTCGGGCGGCGGGGGCAGTGGCTCGGGGAAGAACAGCGGCCACAGCACCCAGGTGGCCAGGGCCAGCATGTGCAGCAGCACGGTGAGCCAGAACATCGCCTGGAAGCTGCGCTGGATGGTCTTGTTCGGTAGCACCCGGTGGGCGAGCCAGGCGGCGGGCCAGCCACCGAGCAGCGCCATGGCGTGCAGCACCTCTTCACGGATGCGGATGGCCTGCTCTTCGGCGGCCAGCTTGTCTCGCCAGTAGGCGAAAAAAGTGGCGATGTTCAGCAGCGCCAGACCCGGCACCACCACCCAGGGCATGCGCCGCATCCAGATGCCTGCCAGCAGCAGGATGAGCCACAGGCCCAGCAGGCCTGCAGCAGCGCCCAGCTGCCATTGCTCGCGCCGGGCCGCGCGTTGCTGGGCGTAGCGCGAGCGCGCCACGGCGGTCGCCGGGGGCGGCGTCTCGTGTTCCTGTGACTCCTGGGTCTTGCGCAGGCGGATTTCGGCCCGCTCGCGCCGCAGGGCTTCGCGCGAGGTCTTGGGCACGGTCGGTCCCTCGACCGGTACCACGCCCATGGCGCGCGGGCCCTTGCCGCCCACGTGGATCTCCTCGAACTCGACCGCCGCTTGCAGCGCGGGCGGGTTCACGCCCTCCCAGTCGCGGATGTGGAAGTACACGTCTTCGAGTGTCTGGGTGCTGCGGATGAAACCAAAACCCTTGGTCGCATCCCAGGCCACCACCTTGCCCTGTTTGTGCATGGTGCTTTGCTGTCCGGCTGTGCAAAAACGCCAGTGTGCCAGCCTCTGCCGACGATGGCTTTGAACCGGGTCCGCTTTTCGGGCCTGCGCGTGGCTTGCCGTGGCATTGGACGCGGCCCGGGCGGTGTCAGCCCTTCATGATCAGGCCAGGGTGTGCAGCGGAATGTCCCGGGCCAGCGCCAGGGCGTCAAGCTGCTTTCGCGTCTGGCCCGCGAGGAAGCTGGCGATGGCCTGGTGGGTGGCAGGCTGGAACAAGGTGGCCATGCCGCCGGTGGTGACGCCGGCGGCTGCGCACAGCGAGGCCGCGAAATGCGGCTCCAGGGCGGCCACGGCGACCCGGCCGTCCTTGCAGGGGTAGACGCGGTAGCCTGCGTGCGCACCGCCGACCGCGCCCCGGGGCTGGGTCAATCCCCAGTTGCGGGGCAGGGCGAGCCAGGCGGCGGCGTCAGACAGTGCGACTTCCTGAAAGCTGCCTTTGCCGCTGGTCTTCAGCGCCAGCACGGCCTTGAGCGCGGCTTCGCTGGCCATCAGCGCGCCGCCCATGTCGGCAAACAGCGTGGCCGGCAGATCAAGCCCGGTCACCAGGTCGGCCTCGGCCAGATAGGTCAGATCGTGGCCGGGTTCTTCGGCGCGGGCGCCGGGCGCGCCGACGATGGCCACCACCGACAGCGCCGGGTACGCCTTGTGCAGCGCTTTCCAGCCCAGGCCGAGCTTGGCCAGGGCGGATGGGCGGAACGAGGTGAGCAGCACGTCGGTGCGTGCCAGTTCTTTGTGCAGACGGGTCTGGCCTTGCTCGCTCTTGAGATCGACCGTCAGGACCTTGATGCCGCCGTGCAAGGTGGCGTAAGCGGTCGGGTTGTACTGGCCCATCGGGTCGCCGCTGGTGGTTGCAGGCGTCCCCCTGGGCGCGGGTGGCTCGGCCTTGAGGCAGTGTGCGCCCATGGCCCTGAGGCGCATGAGCGCAGCCGGGCCGGGCAGGTTCAGCGCCAGACTGAGCACGCGCACGCCGCGCAAGGGTTTGAGGGCAGCGGCGCTGCGTGCGGGTGGGGTAGGGGCTGAATTCATGGCATCTCAGGGCACCGGCGAAGACCGGCATGGCCATTTGTAACCCGGAAACGGCGACCCGGCCAGCCTGCGGGTGACAGTGGCAACCGCAGCGGCTCAGAACGGCAGGCCGACGTAGTTTTCCGCCAGCGAGCCTTGCGCCTTCTCGGACGAGAACAGGTACTCCAGCTCGGTCTGCTGCAGCTTCTGGTCGTAGCCGATGCTGTCCGGGAAGGTGTGCAGCATCGTGGTCATCCACCACGAGAAGCGCTGCGCCTTCCAGACCCGCGCCAGGGCCTTGGCGGAGTAGTTGTCCAGGCCGGTGTTGTCGCCCTGCTGGTAGTGCGCCACCAGCGCGTGGTAGAGGTAAAAGATGTCCGACGCCGCGCTGTTGAGCCCGCGTGCGCCGGTGGGCGGCACGATGTGCGCGGCGTCACCGGCGAGAAACAGGTTGCCGTAGCGCATGGGTTCGGCCACGAAGGAGCGCAGCGGCGCGATCGACTTCTCGATCGACGGGCCGGTGACCAGTCTGGCGGCGATGTCGGTCGGCAGGCGTCGCTTGAGCTCTTCCCAGAAGGCTGCGTCGGACCAGTCTTCCACGGTATCGGTCAGCGGCACCTGGATGTAGTAGCGGGAGAGGACTTGAGAGCGCAGCGAGCACAGCGCAAAGCCGCGCTCGTGTTTGGCATAGATGAGTTCGGGCGACACCGGCGGCGTGCGCGAGAGCACGCCCAGCCAGCCGAACGGGTACACCTTTTCGTACTCTTTGAGCGCGTCGCGCGGGATCGATTTGCGACTCACCCCGTGGAAGCCGTCGGCGCCGATCACGTGGTCGCAGTCGATGCGCACCACCTCGTCGCCCGCGCGGTAGGTCACGTACGGCTTGTCGCTTGTCAGGTCGTGCGGCATCACGTCTTCAGCGTTGTGGATCACCACCCCTTTCATCCGGTCGCGCGCTTCGTACAGGTCGCGGGTCAGTTCGGTCTGGCCGTACACCACCACCGAGCTGCCGCCGCTGAACTTGTGCAGGTCGACCCGGCGCATCGTGCCGTTGTCGGCGATGAAGAAGCCGTCGTGGATTTCGCCTTCCCGGTCCATGCGTTCGCCGCACTGGGCTTCGCGCATGAGCTGGGCGAAGCCGTGTTCCAGCACACCGGCCCGGATGCGCGAGAGGACGTATTCGCGGCTCTGGCGCTCCAGCACGATGGTGTCGATGCCCTTGAGGTGCAAAAGCTGGGACAGCATGAGGCCGGACGGGCCGCCGCCGATGATGGCTACCTGGGTGCGCATGAAATATCTCCTGGGTGGTGGGGAACGGGTGATGTGCACTGTAGGTTTTCAGGCAATGGATGGCTGTGCCTGTTCATCGACACTGCGCGATGAGTGGCCGTGTTGTGCGATGATCGCGCAGATGTTTTGTGGAGACCCTGCATGGATATCGCCAAGGCCGATTTCATCGAGGGCATGGCCAAGGGCATGGCGGTGCTGGAGAGTTTCGACACCGAGCGCCAGCGCCTCAACGCCACCCAGGCGGCCGAGCGCGCCGGCCTGACCCGGGCGGCGGCCCGGCGCCACCTGCTCACGCTGGCCTACCTTGGCTACCTCGACAGCGACGGCACCCACTACTGGCTCTCGGCCAAGGTGCTGCGTTTTTCGGGCAGCTACCTGGCCTCGGCCCGGCTGCCGCGCCTGCTGCAGCCGACGCTGAACCGGCTGGCGGCACAGACGCGCGAATCGTTTTCAGCCGTGGTGCTCGACCTTGACGAGGTGGTGATCGTCGCGCGCAGTGCGTCGGTCGGCGGGCAGCGGCTGCTGGCCTACGGGCTGCACCTGGGCGCGCGCCTGCCGGTGCATGCCACGTCCACCGGGCGGGTGCTGCTCGCCGCCATGCCGCGCGCCGGGTTCAGCGCGTGGCTCAAGGGGCGCGAGCTGGCGCGACTGACACCCAAGACCACCATCGACCACAAGGCTTTGCGCGCCATCGTGGCACAGGTCCGGGCCGACGACTTTGCGGTCGCCAGCGAGGAACACGAACTCGGCGTGCACGCGCTGGCGGTGCCGCTCAGAAACATGAAAGGCCACACGGTGGCGGCCTTGAATGTGGTGGCATCCCCTGACAGGCTGGAGCCCTCGGTGATGCGCAAAGACCTGCTGCCGCTGCTGCTGGACGCGGCACGGGAGCTGCGGTCTTTGCTCTGATCCCAGGCTGACCGGAATCAGACGCCCAGGTACTGCTCCAGCAACGCCGGCTTGGCCAGCAGCTCGTCGGATGAACCTTCAAACACCACCTCGCCTTTGACAAGGATGACGTTGCGGTCGGTGATCTGGGTGACCTGTTTCCAGGCCTTGTCGACAATGATGCTGCTGATGCCGCTCGCGCGGATCAGGCCGCAGATGCGCCAGATTTCGCGCGCGATCAGCGGCGCCAGGCCTTCGGTGGCTTCGTCGAGGATCAGCACGTCGGGATTGGTCATGAGCGCGCGGCCGATGGTGAGCATCTGCTGTTCGCCGCCGCTGAGTTGCTGCCCGCCGTGGTTCAGTCGCTCGGCCAGCCGGGGGAAGGTCTCCAGCACGCGATCACAGGTCCAGTCGCGTTGTCCTTTGGTTCCTGCGCGGGCCGCCATCTGCAGGTTTTCTTGCACGCTCAGGTTGCCGAAGATGCCCCGGCCTTCGGGCACGTAGGCCAGGCCCAGGCGCGCGATCTCGAAAGTGGGTGCGCCGGTCATCGGCTGGCCTTTGATGTGGACCGTGCCGCTGCTGGGCTTGACGATGCCCATGATGGACTTGAGCAGCGTGGACTTGCCCATGCCGTTGCGGCCCATCAGGCCGATGGTCTGGCCCGGATCCACGGTGAAGTCCACACCACGCAGGATGTGGCTCTGGCCGTAGTGGGTGTTGAGGCCTTTGGCCTGGATCAGCGGAGTGCTCATTTGAAAACCTCCGTGCTGCGCACTGCGGTGCGAGCTGGCTTGGGGCGGCCCGGCGCTGCGCTCATCTTCAACGCTCCTCACCCAGATACGCGGCTTGAACGACGGGATCGGCCCGCACCTCGGCAGGCTTTCCGCTGGCGATCACCTGGCCGTTGAGCATGACCGTGAGCTGGTCGGCCAGGGTGAACACGGCGTCCATGTCGTGCTCCACCAGCATCACTGCGTGGTTTTTCTTGAGCTTGATCAGCAGCTCGATCATGCGTTCGGCCTCGGCCTGGCCCATGCCGGCCAGTGGCTCGTCGAGCAGCAGCACGGTGGGCTCGGTGGCCAGCGTCATCGCGACCTCCAGTTGCCGTTGCTCGCCGTGGCTGATGGTGGCTGCCACGGCCTGCTGGCGGTGGGTCAGCCCAGCCAGTTCGATGGCGCGTTCGCAGCGCGCGTTCACCGCCTTCATGGACGCGGCCGACTGCAGCCAGCGCAGCGGGTTCCAGGGCGCGTGCCGTTGGCGCGACTGCGCGGCCAGGCGCACGTTGTCCCACACGGTGAAGGGCAGGAAGATGTTGGTCTTCTGGTAGCTGCGGCCCAGGCCCAGGCGCGAGATGGATTCGGGTGAATGACCGGTCGTGTCCACGCCGTTGAGCGTGATGCTGCCGCTGGTGGGCGACAGGTCGCCCGAGAGCAGGTTGGTCAGCGTGGACTTGCCCGCGCCGTTGGGGCCGATCACGGCGTGGATGCGGTCGCGCAACAGGTCCACCGAGACGTCGTTCACGGCGGCCAGGCCGCCAAAGCGTTTGGTCAGGTGCTGGGCCGAGAGCAGCACCTGGCTCATTTCGGAGCCCTCCCGCGGTGGCCCAGCCATTTTTCGCCCAGACCCAGCAAGCCGCGCGGTGCGACGATGACCACCGCCACGATGAACAGGCCCATCCAGAGCTGCCAGTGCTTGCCGGTCTGGAACGCGCCGATGGCCGGCAGGTCCTTGAAGAAGTGCATCACGTATTCAAAGGCGAAGGCGCCGATGATGGCGCCGGCAAAGTTGCCCATGCCGCCCAGGATGACCATCATGATGGCGTGCGCGCTCATGTGGAATCCCATCAGCTCAGGGTTCACATAACCGGTCTGCGCGGCCCACAGGTAGCCCGCCACACCGGCGAGCGCGCCGGCCAGCGTGAAGGCGGCCAGCTTGTAGCCGAAGCTGCCGTAGCCCACGGCGCGCAGGCGGTGTTCGTTCACGCGGATGCCGGCCAGCACCCGGCCGAACGGCGAGAACAGCAAGCGGCGCAGGAACAGGTAGACGCCGATCAGCATGGCCAGCGTGAAGTAGAAAAAGTGCGTCTTGTTGTCCAGGTCGATGCCGACGGCGGTGGCGTCGGGCTTGAAGTTCACGTAGATGCCGTCCGAACCACCCAGCGCCTTGTTGTCGAAGAACAGGAAGAACACCATCTGGGCAAAGGCCATGGTGACCATGATGAAGTAGATGCCGTGGGTGCGCACCACGAAGAAGCCGATCACCAGCGCGGCCAGCCCGGCGCCCGCCGCCGCCAGCGGCAGGCTCCACCACAGTGCGATGGGCGCGTCCGCCGGGGTGATGAAGGCCAGCGCGTAACCGGCCAGTCCGAAGTAGGCCGCGTGGCCGAGCGAAACCAGGCCGGTCACGCCCTGCAGCAGGTCCAGGCTCATCGCAAAGATGGCCAGGATCATCATCTGCGTGAGCATTTGAAGGTAGAAGTCGCGACCGTCCATGGGGACCAGCGGGAACGCGGCCAGGGCCACGGCACCCGCCAGCAGCAGGGCCTGCACGGAGCGAGGCAATTTTTCGAGGGTGGCTTTGGGCGAACTCATGGGGTCTGTCCGGGGGTCTGTCCGGTCATTGCTTGAAAAGCCCTTCGGGCTTGTAGAGCAGCACCAGGGCCATGAGCATGTAGACCGCCATGCCTGCGATCTGCGGCAGCAGCACCTTGCCGAAGGTGTCCACCAGACCCACCAACAGCGCGGCCACCATGGCCCCACGCACCGAGCCGATGCCGCCGATCACCACCACCACGAAACACATGATCAGCACCGAACTGCCCATGCCGGGGTACACGCTGGCAATGGGAGAAGCGATCATGCCGGCGATGGCCGCCAGCCCCACGCCCAGTGCGAACACCACGCCGTGAATCCGGCGGATGTTGATGCCCAGGGCCTCGGTCATTTCCCGGTTGAAGGCGCCGGCGCGGATTTTCATGCCCAGCCGGGTCTTGGAAATCAGCAGATACAGCCCGATGGCCAGCGCCACGCACACCGCCGAGATCACCAGCCGGTACACCGGGTACGACAGGTTTTCGGTCAACGGGATCGACCAGTTCAACATCTCGGGCACCTGCACCGCGTGCACGTCGTCACCCCAGAGGATGGAGCGCAGCTCCTCAAAGATGTAGATCAGGCCAAAGGTCAGCAGCACCTGATCGAGGTGATCGCGGTGGTAGAAGTGCCGGAACAGCAGCCACTCCAGCGCCCAGCCCAGCGCCACCGCCAGCAACGTGCCGACCACAATGGCCAGCACCAGGCTGTCGAACTGCGCCGTGAGGAACCAGGCCAGGTAGGCACCCAGCATGTAGAAACTGCCGTGAGCGAGGTTGACCACGCCCATGATGCCGAAAATCAGCGTCAGGCCCGCAGCCAGCATGAACAGCAGCAGCCCGTATTGCAGGCTGTTGAGCAGTTGGATCAGGAAATTGGCGAAGTCCATGGCACTCGAAACAGCCGGGGATGGCGCCGAAGGCAGCGCGGGTGGTCAGCCCATTCTGCAGCCTGCGCCGGAGTCGGCCACGGCCTTCTGCGCGATGCCGATCACTTTGTTCTGCTTGTTTTCCACCTTGCGCAGGTACATGTCCTGGATCGGGTTGTGGGCCGGGCTCAGCCGCCACTTGCCACGCGGGCTGTCGATCACGGCGCCGCGCATGGCCGCGTAAAGGGGTTGCTTGTTGGCCAGGTCACCCTTCACAGCGTTGGCGCCCTTGATCAGCAGCAGGCCGGTGTCGTAGCCCTGCACGGCATAGACATCGGGTTGCAGCTTGAAAGTCTTGGCGTAGTCCAGGCGGAATTTCTTGTTGCGCGGCGTGTCCAGCGAGTCGCTGTAGTGCAGGGTGGTCAGCACGCCATTGGCCGCGTCGCCAGCGGCTTCCAGCACGCCCTCGGTCAGGAAGCCCGAGCCGTAGAGCTGGATGGTCTTGGACAGGCCCGCCGCGTGGTAATCGCGAAGGAACTTGGCGGCGCCACCACCGGCAAAGAAACAGGCCACAGCGTCGGGTTTGATCGAGGCAATTTCCGTCAGCAAGGCCTGGAATTCGACGTTCGGGAAGGGCAGCCCCAGCTTCTTGACGATGGTGCCGCCGACCGCGGTGTAGCCCTGCTCAAAGCCTTCGAAGGCCTCATCACCGGCAGCGTAATTCCAGGTGATCCACACAGCTTTCTTGTGACCTCGGTCAACCATGGCCTTGCCCAGCGCCAGCGTGGTTTGCGAGTTCGAGAAGGAGGTGCGGAACACATTGGGGGCGCACTGCGCGCGGGTGGCGATGTGCACGCCCGCGTTGGGAATCAGGTTGAGCACGCCGGATTCTCGCGCGACCTTGTGAATGCCCATCTGCACACCCGAGTGCACGGTGCCGACCAGCACATCCACCTTGTCGCGCTGCACCAGGCGGGTGGCGTTTTCGATCCCCTTGGCGGGGTTGGACTCGTCGTCCACTTTGAAGAACTCCACCTCGCGACCGCCCAGCTTGCCACCTTGCTCATTGAGCGCCATGCGGAAACCGTTCTCGATGGCCACACCCAGCTGCGCGAAGGTGCCGGTGTACGGGAGCATGAAGCCCACACGCACCTTGTCGGATTGCGCACGCACGAGTTGTGGCAGCAGCAAGCCGGTAGAGGCCGCGCCAATCACGGCGGCACTGCGGGTGAGGAGGATTCGGCGGGTCGTCATGGGGAGTCTCCTGGGGTTGTCGGGTTGGCGTTCACTGTAGGTTCGGGCCTGCCTGCTGGCGATACTGGCTTACCCGTACTTTAAGCCTGAAATATCGAAGAATGAACAGAGTTCGCGGTTCACCTGCTCAAAACGGTGCACGATACTGCCTGCACATGCAGTATCGTGCATGCCTGATGACAAGAGCACAGGGAGAAACCCTTGTCGGCTCCGTTGGAGTGGGGGAGAAGAGGCCTGGCCCGGATCAAACCCCTGATGGACAATCCCGGTTAAAATCACAAGTTCAGGGGCTGCACTGGTTTCGACGTGGGTTCGGACACGCAGCAGGGCATGTCGAGGTTCTGTCACCTCGTAAAACCGCAGAAAAAAACTAACTGCAAACGACGAACGTTTCGCACTCGCCGCTTAATTGC
>PNMN01000031.1 GCA_013823655.1 Comamonadaceae bacterium
TGCGTACAGATCGCGCAAACGCTGCAGCGGGTCGGCCACCTGCAGCAGCGGGCGGTTGCGGTCGTGCCGCAGACGGCGAAACACCTCTTCCGGTGTCGAGCGCAGGTACACCACGCGCCCACGCTGGCGCAGATGGGCCCGGTTCTCCGCCCGCAGCACCGCGCCGCCACCGGTGGAAAGCACACCGGCCCCGCCCCGCGTCAGCTGGTCCAGCACCTCCTGCTCCAGGTCCCGGAAACGCTCCTCGCCTTCGCGCTCGAAATACTCCCGGATCGAACAGCCCAGACGCTGTTCGATCACGTGGTCGGAGTCGGAAAAGGGAAGGGAAAGTCTGCGCGCGAGCTGGCGGCCAACCGTGGATTTGCCGGAACCGGGGAGGCCGACGAGACCGATGATCAAAACTGGGGTCGCCTGAAAATCACCCACCCCGCGAAAAGCGGATCCCATCGACACCCGATCAGGATCCCTCCTCAACCTTGATGCTCACCGAAGCGGGTCTTGAAAAGTTGTCAAACACATTCACAGTCACATCGCTTGGACAGGGGAGCGTGGCTCGTACCGCAAACTTGGGGTCTCGACCATTCAACACCAAGTCCCCGTCAGCGTTGAGAAGAGCCGGAACAAAATCATTGCTGGCGCTCGCCAAACCGACTACTAGCTCGGCGGTGCCACGCACGCGAAAAGGCGCCGCCCCGCCATTGATGGTGTGCACCGAGACCGCACCCGCAACACCACCGCCAGCACAAGTCGTCACCGTGTAAGTAGAGCTGGACGGCAGAACAGCGAACGTTGCGACATCGCCCGCCGCACCACCGCCACCGCCGCAAGCGGTCAAAGCAGCCACCAGCGGCAATCCCAGAAAAACAGCCTTCATTCGATTCATAAAAAATACCCTGCCGAAAGATTAATCAACGCATCACGCCACGATCCGAAATCACCCGCGGCGTGATAAAGATCAGCAATTCCGACTTGTTGGAGGTCTTGCTCTTGTTCTTGAACAGATTCCCCACGAAGGGAATGTCGCCCAGCAAGGGCACCTTGGTGGTGTCGTCGATTTCGACCTGTTCAAAAATACCGCCAATCACCACCGTGCCACCGTTTTCCACCAGCACCTGGGTCTGCACATGCTTGGTGTTGATGGCGATGCCGGCGGCGGTGGTTTCGCCCCGGCTGTCTTTGTTGACGTTCACGTCCAGGATGATGCCGCCTTCGGGTGTGATCTGCGGCGTCACCTCCAGCTTCAGGTTGGCTTTGCGAAAGGCAATCGCGGTGGCGCCGCTGGCCGTGGCGGTCTGGTACGGGAATTCGGTACCCTGTTCGATCAGCGCCTTGACCTGGTCGGCCGTCACCACGCGCGGGCTGGAGACGATTTTTCCCCGGCCATCGGCTTCCAGGGCGGAAATCTCGAGGTTCAGAAACCGGTTGGCGGCCGAACTGAAGAGCGACACCGCGAACGCCGCCGCCGGAAAGCCGCCAGCACCGGTGGACGGCATGTTGACGAACGAGGTGTTGACGGTGTCGAGCACGTTTTCGCTTTCCCGCGTGGTGCTGGAAATGGCGTCGTAGCTGCCTCCGAAGGCGAGCCGGTTGCCACCGCCCAGGGAATAACCGGCATCGCCCCCGCGCACGCCGCGCAGATCGCTGCCGCCCAGGCGAACCCCGATGGAGCGGCCAAAGCGGTCGTCGGCCTCCACGATGCGGGCTTCGATCAGGACTTGGCGAACCGGGATATCCAGCTTGGTGATCAGTTGCTGGACCTGCTCCAGCTTGGAGGGGATGTCGGTGACGAACAGCTGGTTGGTGCGCGGCTCGGCGATCACGCTGCCGCGAGAGGACAGGATGCGGGTCGAGTTCGCCCCGCCGGCAGCGGCGCCAGCGCCGCCCGAAGCACCGAGCTGGGTGGCAATATCGGCCGCCTTGGCGTAGTTCATCTGGAAACCCTGGGTCCGCAGGGTTTCCAGGCTTTCGATCGAGGCCTTGGATTCCAGTTCTTGTTTTTCGCGGGCTGCAATTTCGTCTTTGGGTGCGATCCAGAGCACGTTGCCGCTCTTGCGCATGCCCAGGCCTTTGGCCTGGAGGATGATGTCGAGTGCCTGGTCCCAGGGAACATCTTTCAGGCGCAAGGTCACGGCGCCGGTGACGGAGTCGGAGGTCACCACGTTGAAGTTGGTGAAGTCGGCGATGACCTGCAGCAGGGAGCGCACTTCGATGTTCTGGAAGTTCAGCGACAGCTTTTCGCCGCTGTAACCCGGCCCCTGGGTCAGTTTGGAGGGATCGACCTTCTGCTCCCGCACTTCCAGCACGAACTGGTTGTCGCTCTGGTAGGCGGAGTGTTCCCAATTGCCCTTGGGCGTGACCACCATGCGCACCCGGTCGCCCGCCTGGCTGGTGGTGACGGTTTGCACCGGGGTGCCGAAGTCGCTCACGTCGAGGCGGCGGCGCAAGCCTTCGGGCAATGAGGTCTTCAGGAATTCGACCACCAGGTTCTGGCCCTGCTGCCGAATATCGACACCCACCTGGTTGTTCGCCAGCTCCACCACCACCCGGCCGGTGCTGCCTGCGCCACGCCGGAAGTCGATGTCCCGCAGGGCCGCAACATTGCGGTTGCGGTTTTCGGCAAATGCAGGCGCTGCACTGGCCACGGCTGCCGAGGCTTCTGCACGCTCGAGCACGACCAGCAGGGCCTTGCCTTCCACGCGCGCCTGGTAGGCCGCAGCCTGCTTGAGGTTGATGACCACACGGGTCCGGTCGCCCGCCTGCACCACATTGGCAGAACGCAGATTGCCCTGGTTGATTTCAACCGTGTTGCGGCCGATGCCGTTCACGACGCCTGGAAAATCCAGCGCAATCCGGGCGGGCGACTGGATGGTGAACCCCGAGGGCACTGCGGCCAGGGGTTCCGATGTTTCGATCCGGATCACCTCCACGCCGCCCTGGGTGCCACCGGTCAGCGACTGGATGGCGTTCTGGGCTTGTGCCCAGGCGCTGGCCAGCGTCATGCAGGTCAGCACAGCGCATTTGAGCAGGCTCCGCTCCATGGATCCGGCACCCATGGCCCTGATTTGCTTGTTCATTTAGAAGCTTCCTCTTGTAACTGCAACGCTGCCGGACGCTCGGTCCACTCCCCAATGGCGTCCTGCACGATTTCGCGCAACACCACTTCGGTTTCGGTGATCTTCATGACCCGCCCGTAGTTCTGGCCGAGGTAGCTTCCGGGCCTGACCTGGTAGAGCAGGTTGTCTACCTTGACCAAGGCCACCAGTTGCCCCTGGCGGTTCAAGCTGCCCACCATGGACATCGCGTCGAGCGGGAAGGCTTCCAGGGGCTGTTTGCGGCGGTTGAGTTCGGGCGCGATCAGGGCCGCATTGAGGGTGGTGGGGGCGATGTCACTGCTTTTCAGCACGCTGGCGAGTTTTTCGTCGCTGAAGGGCTCGATCAGTCGTTCGCCGGCATAAGGTTGCGGGACGAATTTGCTCGGCTCGGGAATAGGTTTGACCTGCGGCCGGATGGCGCTGCGTTCGGCCTGCATCCACTCGCGAAGCTCATCCTGCCCGGATGAGGTGCAGGCGGACAGCAGGCCCAGCAGCAGCAGCCCGAGGACCGATGTGAGGATACGCTTCACTTCGCAGCTCCTTTGGCCACCGTCTTTTGCTGCAGGGCGACTTCTTCTGGATCCAGGTACCGGAACGTCTTGGCGGTGCCGTCCAGGGTCAACACACCGTCTTTCTCCTTGCTGGGCACGAGGGACAGGTTGTTCAGGGTCACGATGCGCGACAGGTTGGCGATGTCAGCCGCAAACAGGCCGATGTCGTGGTAGCGGCCCGTCACCCGCACAGCGATCGGCAGTTCCGCGTAGTACTCTTTGACCAGCACCTGCCCGGGCCGGAACAGCTCAAACTGCAGACTGCGACCGATCCCGGCCTGGTTGATGTCGGACAGCAGGGCGTCCATTTCGGCCTTGCTGGGGAGCTGCCGCTCGAGCTGGGTCACGTATTGCTGCACCTGTTCCAGCTGCTTCTTCAGTGCATCGAGGTTCACCGCCTGCACCAGCTTCTTTTTGTAGTCTTCGCGCAACTGTTCTTCGCGTGTCTTTTCCGCGATCAACTGTTCGTCCACGGACTTGAGCCAGGCGAACCACAGCCCGGCGATGACGGCCACGCACACGGCCACATACAGCAGATTGCGCGGCAGCGCGGGCCATTGCGAGGGATCGTTGGGATCGAGTCCGGAGAACTGGCCCTTGAGTTGGTCCTGGATCGTTTGGAAATCCAGATTGATTTTGGACATTGCAGCCATGGTCGGTGATCTTTTCTTCAGACTTTGCCAGCGGTCGGCGCCACCGTGGCCGTTCCGGTGGCGGCGCTGGAGCCTGCGGCCGGGCGAACCAGACTGACCCGAATGGTGAAGTTCGAGACCCGCTTCTGCGCTTTGCTCGCATCGGTGACGTTGGCCGCCACGATTTCCACCAGATCGGGCTTGCTCAGCCAGGGGCTGTTGTTGGCCAGGTTGCGCAGCAATTCGGACACGCGCTCCTGCGACTGCGCGGTCCCGCTCAGCAGAACGTTCTGGTTTTCCTGTTTCATGCTGGTGAGAAAGATGCCATCAGGCACCTGTGCCACCAATTCGTCGAGCAGGTGCACGGGCAGGTTGCGGTCCCCCTGGAGATCTTCGACCGCGGTCTGGCGGGCCCGCAAGGACGCGATCTGGGCCTGCAGCGTCGCAATGTCTTTGATTTCGTTGTCCAGCCGGGCGTTTTCAGCGGTCAGAAAGCTGTTGCGGTCTTGCTGCTCGGCAATCTGCCCCTGGTACCAGACGAAGACCGCGCCACAGATCACGCCGCCGAGCAAGGCAGACAGACCGAGCTGGGTGAAGAACTGTTCTTTCTGCCGCTTGCGGGCCGCCTCGCGGTGGGGCAGCAGGTTGATCAGAATCATTGGTAGAACCTCCGCAGGGCCAGGCCGGTAGAGGTCAGGTAGGAGGGCGCCTCTCGGGTGATCTTGCGGGCATGCACACTGCCCGATATCTCCATGCCATCGAACGGGTTGATCACCATGCAGGCAAACGAAGTCTGGTGGGTGACCGCCTCGGTCAACCCGGGCAGGGCTGCGCTGCCCCCGGCCAACAGGATGTGGTCCACCTTGTTGTAGGGCGTGCTGGTGAAGAAAAACTGCAGGGCGCGACCGACTTCCTGGGCCATGCTTTCCAGGAAGGGCTCCAGCACGGCGGTGCGGTAGTCGTCGGGCAGATCGCCCGAACGTTTCTTGGCTTCGGCTTCGTCGGCAGAGAAGCCGTACTGGCGCACGATCAGCTGGGTGAGCTGGGCGCCGCCAAAAGCCTGGTCCCGCTCGTACAGCACGTCGTCGTTGCGCATGACCTGCATGCTGGTCGTCATGGCGCCCACTTCAAACAGCGCCACCAGGGAGTCCACGCCCTGGTTGGGCAGGGTCTCGATCACGCGGCCTGCGGCCATGCGGGAGGCATAGGACTCCACGTCCATGACCACCGCCTTCAGACCCGCCGCCTCGGCCAGGCCTTGGCGGTCAGACACTTTTTCCTTGCGCGAAGCGGCGATGAGAACCTCGGCATCGCCCACCGAGGTGGCACTGGGGCCGATCACACAGAAGTCCAGACTCACTTCGTCCAGAGAGAAGGGGATGTACTGGTTGGCCTCGGATTCGACCTGGGCTTCCAGCTCCTTGTCGGACAGGCCGCCCGGCAAGATGATTTTTTTCGTGATGACGGCCGAGGCGGGCAAGGCCAGCGCCACGTTCTTGGTCTTGCTGCCACTTTTGCGAACCAGGCGCCGCACGGCCTCGGCCACTTCGTCGAACTTCTCGATGTTGCCGTCGGTGATCCACCCCCGCTCCAGGGGCTCCATGGCACAGCGCTCCAGCACCAGGTCGCCCGCACGGTTGCGTCCGAGTTCGACCAGTTTGACGCTGGACGAACTGACGTCAATGCCCAACAGCGGCGCCGGTTCCCGGCTGAATAACGACCCCAATGAGATCAAGGTGACCCCCAGATTTTGCGGCGCAACATGGCGCCAGACTTAAGAATTCACTTGAATGCTAGCAGCAAGCCCCTTGTGCAGCAAAGATTTTTTACCTTTGACACGAATCCAAGCGTTGTCAAAAGCATACGCAAAAATGGGCCTGCAAGTCTGCGCAATATCGCCCTGAACGGAAAGAAGTACACAACAACTCACAATATGCCGAGCCGCGCGGGCCTTCGTACAACAGCCCGATTTTTATAATCTGCCATTTTCGCCCCGACCGTCCGCATGTCCCAAGACGACCCAGCCGCCTCCCGCAGCCCCACCCGCCGAGCCGCACCGGGCGGTGGTGCCTTGAAATGGCTGGCGCATGCTGTGACGGTGCTGGCCGGGCTGGCGGTGGCTGGCGCGCTCGCGCTGCTGCTGGGGGTGGGAATCGCGCTGGCGGTGGCCTTCCCCCATCTGCCGGATGTGGCCGATCTGGCCGACTACCGGCCCAAACTGCCCTTGCGGGTGCTCACGGCCGAGGGACAGCTGATCGGCGAATTCGGCGAAGAGCGCCGCAACCTGCTGACGATCCGGGAAATACCGGATGTCATGAAGAACGCCGTGCTGGCCATCGAGGATGCGCGCTTCTTCGAGCACAGCGGGGTGGACTACATCGGCATGATGCGCGCGGCGCTGGCCAATCTGGGTCAGGCCAAGAGCCAGGGCGCGTCCACCATCACCATGCAGGTGGCGCGCAATGTGTACCTCTCGGCTGAAAAGAGCTACACGCGCAAGATTTACGAGGTGCTGCTGACGTTCAAGCTGGAACACCTGCTGAGCAAGGAGCAGATCCTTGAGATCTACATGAACCAGATTTTTCTGGGGCAGCGGGCCTATGGCTTTTCCGCCGCCGCGCAAACTTATTTTGGCAAACCGCTCAAAGACGTGACCATCGCTGAGGCCGCGATGCTGGCGGGCCTGCCCAAGGCCCCTTCGGCCTTCAACCCGATTTCCAACCCGAAGCGCGCGCGGGCGCGACAGCTCCACATCATTGACCGGATGCTGGAGAACGGCTTCATCACCGCCACGCAGGCCGAGCAGGCCAAGACCGAGGAACTCAAGCTGCGCGTGAGCAACGACCCGCAGCGCTTGCGTGCCGAGCACGTGGCCGAGATGGTGCGCCAGTCGATGGTGGCGCAATACGGCGAGGAGGCCTACACCCGCGGCCTGATCGTCACCACCAGTCTGCGCGCCAACGAACAAGAAGCCGCCTACCGCGCCGTGCGGCAAGGCGTTCTGGAGTTCGAACGGCGGCAGATTTACCGGGGCCCGGAACTTTTCGTCAATCTGCCGCCGGACGGCCCGGCCCGCGACGAGGCGGTGGATGAGGCGCTCAGTGAGCGACCGGACAACGACGACCTGCTGTCGGCCGTGGTGCTGGAGGCCAGTGCGCGCCGGGTGGTGGCCGTGCGCCAGGATGGCGAGCCGTTTGAAATCACCGGCGAAGGCTTGCGCCCTGCGATGTCGGGCCTGTCGGACAAGGCCGGTCCGAACATCAAGCTGCGCCGGGGGGCGGTGATCCGCGTGGTCAAGACCGGCCCCAAGAGCTGGCGCATCAGCCAGCAGCCGGAGGTGGAGGCCGCGTTTGTGGCGCTGGACCCGCGCAGTGGTGCGATCCGGGCGCTGGTGGGGGGGTTTGACTTCCAGAAGAGCAAGTTCAACCACGTGACCCAGGCCTGGCGCCAGCCCGGCTCCAGCTTCAAGCCTTTTGTCTATTCCGCCGCGCTGGAAAAGGGCCTCACGCCCATGACGGTGGTCAACGATGCACCGCTCTTCTACAGCGCAGAGGAAACCGGCGGCCAACCCTGGGAGCCGAAGAACTACGACGGCCAGTTCGACGGCCCGATGTCGGTGCGCCGGGCACTGGCCAAGTCCAAGAACATGGTGTCGATCCGTGTGCTGCAACTGGTGGGCACCCAGAGCGCGCAGGACTGGGTCACGCGCTTTGGCTTCGACGCCGACAAGCACCCGCCCTACCTGACCATGGCGCTGGGGGCGGGCGCGGTGACGCCGATGCAGATGGCCACTGGGTATGGGGTCTTCGCCAATGGCGGCCACCGCGTGCCGCCCTCGCTGATCACCCGGGTCATCGAGCACCGGGGCAAGGTGCTGTACGAAGCCCCGGCAGTGGTGCTGGACGACGCCAGCCGTGCCATCGACGAGCGCAATGCCTTCATGATGAGCAGCCTGCTGCAGGAAATCACCCGCAGTGGCACGGCCGCGCGGGCGCAGGCGGCGCTCAAGCGCCCCGATCTGTACGGCAAGACGGGCACGACCAACGACTCCATGGACGCCTGGTTTGTCGGCTATCAGCCCACGGTGGTGGCGGCCGCCTGGGTCGGCTATGGCACGCCACGCAACCTGGGCAGCCGTGAGACGGGCGGCGGCCTGAGCCTGCCGATCTGGATCAACTACATGACGGAGGCGCTCAAGGGTGTGCCGGTGACCGAGTACCTGCCGCCCGCAGGCGTGATCCGCGTCGGCAACGAGTGGTACTACGAAGAGTACGGCCCGGGCTCCGGTGTGCGAGGCCTCGGTCTGCGCGACCCCTGGCCAGGCGGGGCCGCGAGCGGTGGCACAGAAGGCCAGGAGGCCCCAGAAGGTGCTGCCGTGCCGGATGCCGCTGCCGCGAACGAGGACCGCCGCAGCATTCTTGACCTGTTCAAGAACTGAAGTCCAGCACCAGCCCGCTCTGTTCGCCAGCGTAGCGGTTCAGGTTTTCGAAGAATTCGCCTTGTCCTTTGGTGTCCAGCCAGGTGGCACCGTCGAAGCGGTAGTGGAATCCGCCTGCGCGGGCGGCCATCCACACCTCCTGCAGCGGTTTTTGCAGGTTGATGACGATCTGGCTGCGGTTCGGGAACGTCAGGGTGATCATGCCGCCCACGCGCTGGTTGTCGATGTCGGCGTCGGTCTGGTCGTTGATGCGATCACAGGCCAGTTCGATCGCGCGCAACAGCGCTTCTGCACGGTCCTGGTACTCGGTATCGGTCATTACAATGCGTCGATGATGGGATTGAAACGGATTTTAGGCGGGGCTTTCGTTCCAGCGCGCCGCACGGGCATTGCCACGGTTGCGGTGTGCGCGCTCTTGCTGGGGGCCTGTGGCCAGAAGGGGCCGCTGGTCCAGCGGCCAGCAGCGCCGGACAGCGTGCTGCCCGTCAAACCCACCCCGCCAGCCAGCCCCTGAAGCGGGCTCATCTGCGCCCAGGCGGGCGTTGTCGCTTGAAACGCTGCCAGACGCGCCACGCCAGCAAGCTCCCCAGCAACACCGCATAGACCCCCACCTCGGCGAAGTCGTTCTTGCCCGCGCGCATCCAGAAAAAATGCAGGATCGCGAGCACCGCGACCGCATACACCCCCCGGTGCAGCGCCTGCCAGCGGGCAGCTCCCAGTGCCCGGATGGCTCTGTTGAACGAGGTGGCGGCCAGGGCCAGCAACAACAGCCAGGCCAGCGTGCCCACCAGGATGAAGGGGCGCTTGGGAATATCGACCAGCACTTCGGACCAGTCAAAGCCCATGTCGAACCAGGCGTAGGCCAGCCAGTGCAGGCTGGCGTAGAAGAAAACAAAGAGGCCCAGCATCCGGCGCAACCTGGCCAGTGCGGGCCAGCCGCCCAGCACCCGCAGCGGCGTGATGGCCAGCACCAGCACCAGCGCGCGCAGGGTCCAGTCGCCCAGCGCGCGGATCAGCGCCTCGGCGGGGTTGGCACCCAGTTGATCATTGGCGGCGGCCCAGAACAGCCAGGCCGCCGGCAGCAGACACAGCAGGAACACCACCGGTTTCAGCGCCCGGTGGTTCAGAGCGGCCATCAGTAGAACTTCTTGAGGTCCAGGCCCGTGTAGAGCTGGCCCACCTGGGCTTCGTAGCCATTGAAGCGCTCGGTCTTGCGGCGCTTGGCCAGCAAGCCCCCCTCGTCACCGATGCGCCGTTCGGTGGCCTGGCTCCAGCGGGGGTGCGGCACGTCGGGGTTGACGTTGGAATAGAAGCCGTACTCCTGCGGTGCGGCGAGGCTCCAGGCCGTCTTGGGCTCCCTTTCAACAAAGCGGATCTTGACCAGCGACTTGCCGCTCTTGAAGCCGTACTTCCAGGGCACGACCAGCCGCACGGGGGCGCCGTTCTGGTTCGGCAGCACTTCGCCGTACATGCCGAACGCCAGCAGCGTGAGCGGATGCCGCGCCTCGTCCATGCGCAGCCCTTCCACATAAGGCCACAACAGCACGCTGGAGCGCAAGCCCCGCATGCTGTCCCGGTCTGCCAGGGTGACGAACTCCAGGTACTTCGCGCTGCCCTGTGGCTCGACCTGGCGAATCAGTTCTGCCAGCGAGAAACCCACCCATGGAATCACCATCGACCAGCCTTCGACGCAGCGCAGGCGGTAGATGCGCTCCTCCATGGGCGCGAGCTTCATCAGGTCGTCGATGCCGTAGCGGCGTGGTTTGTTGACCAGCCCCTCCACCGACACCGTCCACGGGCGGGTCTTCATGGCCATGGCATGGGCAGCGGGATCGGACTTGTCGGTTCCAAACTCGTAGAAATTGTTGTACGTGCTGGCGTGGGCGTACTCGGTGAGCTTCTCCACCGTCTGGGCACCCGGCAGGGTGGAGCGCACCCCCGGCAAGGCAGACAGCCTGTTGGGCCGCGCGGTGGCCTGGGCCAGCGCGTCGCGCGATGCCCACGCCGCCAGCGCCGCGCCGCCGGCCCCCAGGGCCATGCGCCGCATCCACGCGCGCCGGTCGAGGCCGGTGGCGCGGTCGGTGATCTCGCTGGGCCATGGGTGCTGGAAACCGTGGTGGTTGGACCGAATGATCATGGTGGTGCGCTCCGGTTGGTGGATGTCGGTCGTCCGACAGGCCAGCTACCTTACACAGTGGCCATGCCGCGCGCGATCCGCCAGCAAAACACCCCGCCGTGGCGGGGTGTTGAATCGGCGGGCATGGGCGAAAGACGCTCAGTCTCTCAGAGTTCGCCGTAGCTGTGCAGACCCGAGAGGAACATGTTCACGCCCAGGAACGCAAATGTGGTGATGGCCAGCCCCACCAGCGCCCACCAGGCGGCCACGGTGCCGCGCAGGCCTTTCATCAGGCGCATGTGCAGCCAGGCGGCGTAATTCAGCCAGACGATCAGCGCCCAGGTCTCTTTCGGGTCCCAGCTCCAGTAGCCGCCCCAGGCTTCGGCGGCCCAGAAAGCACCCAACACGGTCGCCACAGTGAAGAACGCAAAGCCGATCGCAATCGCCTTGTACATCACATCGTCCAGCACCTCAAAACTGGGCAGACGCTCGGCAATGCGGCGGCGCGCGCTCAAGATGCCACCCACGATCAGCGCCGAAACACCGAAGTACACAAACCAGAAGCTGCCGCGCTCTTCCAGCGCGGACTGGCGGAACACGATGGGCTCCAGGCACAGCACGACACCGAGCAGGAACAGCGGCGCCAGCTTGTACCAGCGGGTTTCGGTCGCGCTTTGCTTGATCAGGTAGGCAAAAGCCAGCATGGCGGCGATGGCAAAAGTCCCGTAGCCCACGAAGTTGGCCGGCACGTGCACCTTCATCCACCAGCTCTGCAGCGCCGGCACCAGGGGCTGGATTTCGTGCGCCCCACGCACCACGGTGTACCAGAGCAGAAAGCCCACCGCCGCACTGACCACCAGCATCGAGAACGCACCCATCGAGCGGGTCCGGTAGCGGTCTTCGTAATAGAGGTAGAAAGCGGTCGTCATCCAGCAGAACATGATGAACACCTCGTAGAGGTTGCTCACCGGAATGTGGCCAATGCCGGGCCCGATCTGATGGCTCTCGTACCAGCGCACCATGGTGCCCACCAGCGCCAGTGTGACGGCCGTCCACGCCAGCCGGGACCCGAGCAATTCAAAGGTTTCGCCGGCCCGGGTCAGCAAGCCGATCCAGTAGAAGGCGGTGCTCATGAAGAACAGCAGGCTCATCCACAGAATGGCCGATTGGCTGGAGATGAAATACTTGAGCAGAAACACCTGGTCGGCCCGTGCCAGATCGGCCCCTTCGGGCGTCTGGTACAGCCAGATGGCCGTCAGCGACAGCAGCGCCACCGTCACACTGAGCAGTCTCAAGGGGCGCCAGAACCAGCTCAGCCAGATCAGCGACGGCGCACAGCCCACCAGAATCCACTTCTCGTAGATGTTCATGGCCGCGTTGTACTGGGTGAAGGCCCAGGCCGTGCCCGCGAGCACCAGCACGGCAAACAGCCAGTCCCACACATCGCGGCGGGCAAAGTAGCCCGGCTGCAGGGCGCCGCCGTTCTGGCCGCGTTTGAGCTCGATCGTCTGGGTGGCTGTGTTCATGTGTTCACCTTCAGCAACTGGGTTTTCAACATTTCAAATTCCTGGTCTGCTTCCATCGTCTTGCGGTTGGTCGACAGGGCCATGCTGGCCTGTGCCGAACTGTCGCCGGAAGGCGCCAGCCACACCCACAGGCGCCGTTCACGCACGTAGAGCATGGCAAAAATACCCACGATCAGCAAGATGCACCCCAGGTAGACGATCGTCTGGCCGGGCGCACGCGCGACCTGGAAGACGCTGGCCTCGATGTGTTCGAAGTCCTTGAGCTTGAAGGTCATGGGCGCGGGATAGTAAAACGCATCGCTCAGGGCCAGCACCGCGCCGCGCATGAACTGCGCCGTGTCCTCGCCCATCGGCAGGGGCTGCAGACCAGCGCGCTCCCGGCTGACTTGCAGCAACTCGAACAGCGCGCCATTGAGGATGCGCACCAGCACATCGCTGGCCCGTTCGCGCTCGGCCTCGGGCACATTGGCTTCCAGGAAGGCCGACACCGCCAGCAGCCCCCCTTTGATGGGTGCTTCACCCGGCTTTTCAGGCGTGGCCTCGGCGCCGGCAAACAGACCCAGCGCACGGGACGCAGACTGCCGCAGCGCTTCGGTCAGTTCGGGCTTGCCCCCCTCCGTGGCGCTGACCGCATACCGGCTGATGGCCAGTTCGCGCAGCACCGGGTCGGCCAGTGCGGCGCGCAGGCGCACGAAACCATCGAGGCTGTCGTTTTCATCGACCGGCACGCGCAGATACCGGAACGGTTCGGACGGTGTCTCGCGCATGCCCAGCAGGAACATGCGGGTGCCGTCAATGTCCAGCGGCAGCATGTAGTTGTTGTATTCCACCGCCTGGCCGGCGGCGTCGCGCAGTTTGTAGCTGAAGCTGGGGCCGACGTTGCGCAGCGTCTTTTCCGCATTCGGCTTGTGGCCCGCGCCGAGCTGCCTCTCCAGCGCGTTGCGCAGGTCCACCGCACGCACATCGATCGCGCCGTTGGTACTCGCGTCGCTGGTGCTGTCGCCGCCCATGTTTTCGACGTTGATCACACGCAGACCGGTGAACTCCAGCGTCAACTTCTGATCGCCGCTGACCAGCGCTGAAGAGCCTCCGACGGTGCCTGAAATCTCGAACGGCCGGGTATTTCCGTTGATCGGCACCGCCTGCAGCGTCAGCCGCGAACCGCCGTCGTCGAAGCTAGACTGGTAAATGTTGATGCCGCGGTGGCTGGCCGGGTGGTTGACCTCGACGCGGGCTTCTTTCTTTTCACCGGTTTCGTGGTCGTGGATCACGATGTCGCTGGCGAACAGCCTGGGCATGCCGTTGTCGTGGTACTCGACGATGAACTTCTTGAGCTCGATCGAAAAGGGCAGGTCCTGCAGCAAGACACCTTCGGCCTGGCTCAGGATGGCGGTACCGGCGGTCGTGCCTTCGGTCACCAGCAGGTTGCCTCGGAAGGCCGGGTTGCGCGGCGAGATCCGGTGCTCGGGGGGCACGTCAGCGATCAGGCCACCGCCGGTGAAAGGCGTCTTGCCGTTGAACCACATCTGGGAGCGCACCATCAAGTCGCCGTCAAGCAGGCCGCCAATGCACACCAGCACGATGGCACTGTGCGCGGCCAGATAACCGATCTTGTTGGAGCTGCCGGTCTTGGCCGCCACCATCCAGCCTTTGCCTTTGCCAGCCTCACCCTCACGCGACTGCAGCTTGACCTTCCAGCCCGATCCCAGCAGGGTCTGGCCGATGCGGTGGGCAGCGGTTTCGGGCGTTTCAGTCAAGGTACTTTCTGCCCGGTGGGGAAAGGCTTTGAGGCTTTGTTCGCGAATGTTTTCCTTGTAAGCCTTGAAATCCACCAGGATCTTGGGCGTGTTGCGGGCGATGCACAGGCTGGTGCTGAGCACCAGGAAGGCGAGGATCAGCAGGAACCACCAGGCGCTGTAGACGGTGAAGAGCCGGGCAACGCCAAACACGTCGGACCAATAGGGGCCGAACTGGTTGACGTAGTTGTTCATCGGTTCGTGCTGCTTGAGCACGGTGCCGATCACCGAAGCGATGCAGATCACCGAGAGCAGTGAAATGGAGAACCGCATGGACGACAGCAATTCCACCGTTTCACTCACGAAACGCGAGCCGGTGCGGATGTGCAAGCCTTCGGTGGAAGCAGTCATAGGAGAGCCAGAAAAAACGAACAGGGCGGGTCTGGAAGAAACCAGAACCCGCCCTGCTGTGATGCTTTATGCGGGAGGCGGTTCAATGCGGCAGAAGAAAAACCGCATTGTGACGCCAAACATCAATGACGGCTTATATCCTCCGAAATACCGGGGACAAACCATCGCTGCGGTTCAGCGCAGACCGGCGATGAAGTCGGACACCGCCTTGATCTCGCGGTCGTTCATCTTGGCGGCCACACCCGTCATCTGGGCGTGGTTGTTGCGCGCGCCGCTGCGAAACGCCTTGAGCTGGGCTTCGGTGTAGCCAGCGTGCTGACCCGAAAGGCGCGGGTACTGGGCAGGAATGCCCGCACCATTGGGGCTGTGGCAACCGGCGCAGGCCGCAATCTGGCGGTCCGAGATGCCGCCACGGTAGATGCGCTCGCCCAGGCGCACCGTGTCCTTGTTCTGGGCAAAGCCGTTGCTGCCTTTCTGACCGGCCAGCCAGAACGAGATGTTGCGCATGTCATCATCAGACAGCGCCGCCGCAAAACCCTTCATGACCGCGCTGTCGCGCTTGCCCGACTTGAACTCTTGCAGCTGCTTGATCAGGTACTCCGGGTGCTGCTGCGCCAGCTTGGGATTTTCAGCGGTGGTCGAGTTGCCATCGGCAGCGTGACAGGCCACGCACATCTGGCTGTACAAGGCGGCACCCTTGACCAGATCGGGCTTGGCCGGTTGCGCGTGGGCACTGAAGGACAAGGCGGCCACCGAGGCGACCGCGCAAAGCAGGGAGACGGGCAATTTCATGTCAAGACGGCGCCGTGGTGACGCATCGGTTTGGAACTGTTCGCGGGATTCTGACCAAAAACCGAACGATTTTACAATGCCCCACCGGAAACCCCAGATGACACCCATCAAGAAACAATCTCCCCACCCTGCCCCATCCGTGCCGGGCACACCACCCCCCCGCACAGAGACCTCTGGCCAAGCCCATGCAGCAGAGCTCCGGGCGATGCACGGCTGGCTGCACACCGCCCGCTTCCTGACCACGGCACCGCAGCTGGAGCACCTGCCCGCGCTGGACGTTCCCGAGATCGCCTTCGTGGGCCGCTCCAACGCCGGCAAATCGACCAGCATCAACACGCTGACACAGCAGAAGCGGCTGGCATTTGCCTCCAAGACCCCGGGGCGCACCCAGAGCATCAACCTGTTTGCGCTCGGCAAACAGGGGCAGACCGATGCGGTGCTGGCCGATCTGCCGGGCTACGGTTACGCAGCAGTCCCGCGCGAGGCCAAGCTGCGCTGGCAGCGGGTGATGGGCAACTACCTGATGACGCGCGAGAACCTGCGCGGGGTGGTGCTGCTGTGCGATCCGCGCCTGGGCCTGACCGAGCTGGACGAAATCCTGCTCGATGTCATCCGCCCGCGGGTGCAGGACGGCCTGAAGTTCCTGATTCTGCTGACCAAGGCCGACAAGCTCACCCGGGCCGAGGCCAACAAGGCCTTGTCGATCGCCAAGCTGCAAAGTGGTGGTGGCGAGGCACGGCTGTTCTCGGCCCTGAAGAAGCAGGGCCTGGACGATGTGGCACAGCTGCTGTGGCACTGGACGCACGGCGAGCACGCCGCCGCACCCGTGGCCGCGCCCACCCCCGCAGAAGACGAACCGCCCGCGCTGGACTGAAGCCGCTCAATCGCGACCGTACGGGCCAGGCTGGCCCTGCGGCCGGTTCTTGAACCGCTTGTGCACCCAGTAGTACTGCTCGGGCATGGTGTCGATCCAGTCTTGCAGGCGCCGGTTCATCTCGGCCGTGTCGGCCACCGCGTCGTCGCTGGGGAAGTCTTTCCAGGCCGGCATCACGTTGATGTCATAACCCCTGGGCGTGAGGCGGCTGATCACCGGCACCACCTGCGCCCGCGCCAGGCGCGCGAAACGCGAGAGCGAAGGCACCGTCGCGGCAGGCACGCCGTAGAACGGCACAAACACCGAGTCGCTCAAGCCGTAATCCATGTCGGGCAGCAGGTACAAAGGCTCCCCCGAGCGCAGTGCCGCCACCAGCGGTTTGAGGCCCTGGCGGCGCGGCACAATGTGCGGCGCACCAAAACGCTGGCGCCCTTCCCGGACCCAGCGATCCAGCGTCTTGCTGGTCTGCTCTGCGTAGATGCCGCAGAAGCGGCGCTGCACCTGCAAGGTGATGGCGGTCCAGCCAGCATCCATCCCCACGAAGTGCGGGGCAAACAGCACCAGCGGCGCATCGCCCGACAGGGCTTCGGGAGCACCGCTCAGGTGCAGTCGGCGGCGCACGGTGTCCGGCGAGCCGTGCCAGAGCCAGCTGCGGTCCAGCAAGGCCTGGGCAAACAGCACGAAATGGCGGCGCACCGCAGCGTTGCGCTCGGGCTCGCTCAACCGGGGGAAACACAGCGCCCAGTTGGTGCGTGCGATGCGCCGCCGGGGCGCCGCTGCCGCGTGCAGAACCTGCCCGAGCAACCAGCCCAGCGCACGCACCCAGGACAGGGGCAGGTGCGCCAGCAGACGCATGAGGGCAAAGCCCAGCGCGTCGCTCCAGGTCGTGGCAGGCGGCAGGCGCAAGAGTCGCAGGATAAAAGATGGCATGGCTGATTCAGGGCGGCGGCTCTGGCACCCGGCTGCCTTGCCCTGCGGGGGCCTTGTAGCGGTCATAAGACCAAAGGTATTGCTGCGGGCATTCTCGCACCAGGCTTTCCATGGCCTGGTTGATCTGGCGCGCGGCGGTGGGCGGGTCGCCAGACAGCGGGCCCCAGGCGGCTTCGTCGTAGCGGCGCACGTGCACGCAGTAGCCGCGTCCCCAGGACAGGCGCTCGCCCCAGGCCAGCAGCACCTGGGCGTTGGCCGCATGGGCCAGGCGGGCCGAGAGCGTCATGGTGTACGCCGCGCGACCAAAAAACGGCGCCCACACCCCCTGCCCCGTCGGCGGCACCTGGTCGGGCAGTAGGCCCACCACTTGGCCGGCCTTGAGCGCCTTGATCAGCTGCTTGACGCCCGCCAGCGTGGTCGGCGCCGCCAGCAGGCCCGGGCGCTGGCGCGCACTGGCCACCAGATCGCGCAGCCAGGGCTGGCGCGACGGCCGGAACAGCACGGTGATGGGATGGTGCGCGCCGAAACGCTGGGCATAGGCCTGGGCCGCGATCTCGAAACAGCCCAGGTGCGGCGCGAGAATCAGCACGCCACGCCCGTGGGCCTGAGCCGCCTCGATGCAGGCCGCGCCTTCCCAGCCCACCCTCACCGCACGCCCCAGCCACAGGCGGGGCAGCTCGGTCACCAGCTTGCCGGCCTCGCCCACCGAGACCCAAACCGCGCGCCGTGGCACGCCGGCCAGACGGGCATGGGCCAGCAGGCGACGGCGGTAGCGGCCCGAGCCCAGAAAGCTCACCCAGCCCACCACCCAGCCCAGCGCATGCAGCAGCGCCAGCGGAAGGACGGACAAGGTGCGGAAAAGGAACTGGACTAGAAATGTCACGTGATCGGGATCGATGGAGCCATCGGCCAGGGAAACGTCGAACCGCCCGCATCCGGTACCCGGCGGGAGCTGGTCTAAAATCCGCCCATCGCCGAGTTATTGAACTAATTGCGGGGCGATTCACAAATTCCGCTAAAGCGTTCGCCGAACTCTGAAGACCGGCAACGCCGATCAACCAACTTTGGAGTTTAACCATGGCGAACGACTTTCTTTTCACCTCCGAATCGGTCTCCGAAGGCCACCCCGACAAGGTCGCCGACCAGATCTCCGACGCCATCCTCGACGCGATCTTCAAGCAGGACCCGCGCAGCCGCGTGGCCGCCGAGACGCTGTGCAACACCGGCCTGGTGGTGCTGGCCGGCGAGATCACGACCAACGCGCACGTGGACTACATCCAGGTAGCGCGCGACACCATCAGGCGCATCGGCTACGACAACACCGAGTACGGCATCGACTACAAGGGCTGCGCCGTCATGGTCTGCTACGACAAGCAGAGCAACGACATCGCCCAGGGCGTGGACCACGCTTCGGACGACCACCTGAACACCGGCGCC
>PNMN01000032.1 GCA_013823655.1 Comamonadaceae bacterium
GAATGGGCTGCGGGGGATGCCTTCGAAGGCTTTTCGCCGCCGCCGAAACTGGCCACCGACACCAACAAAATCGGTCGCTCCCCTTTGCTGGGCAAGCGGTGACTTGAATCAGAGCTCTCTACATTTGCGGCATGGGTTTTGCCTGTCCGTGCTACATTAGCTGGTTCGCCTTGGGCGACTGGCTGCGTCCGGGCTTCACCGCCCGGACGCACCGCCCCCGGCAGAGGGGCGGCCGGTCTTGCCCCACCATCGCGAACCAGGCCCGTTGTCTCACCACGCGGCCGCGATTGTTCTCCCTGCTGTTGCTGTTGCCCCTGCCGTGGCACCTGCACCGTGGCTGACCGGTGTTTCCAACACCGTGCCAGCCCCGGGTCATCCAGTTGGGCACCCCGGCGCTTTGGGGCTGCCACTTTTGTGTTTCGGGCGTTGTCTGCTGTGCGGTCCTTCAGGGCCGCGGTGCTTCGCCCTTTGATGTTTTTGATGATTCAACCGATTTCCGTTTCTGCAACGAAGCCTCTTTCTCCCCTCTCCCTGGGCAAGTACCGCATTGCGGCCTGCCCGCGCCCGCTGCCTGGCGGCCGTTTCGCCGCCCAGGTGTCCATCGCCAGCGGCAGCGGCAGCGCATCGACCGACCGCGTGATGCGCTTTCACGACGACTTTCCCACCCACGCTGCCGCCGCGCACTACGCCGTGGCCCAGGGCATTGACTGGGTGAACGCGACCCTGTCGGCGCGCAGTCTGCCGGTCGACGGTTGCGCCGTGCTGCAGACCGCCCGCCCGATTTGTATTTGAAACGCTGACAAAGGAGCCACCCATGGCCAAGGAAGAACTGATCGACATGATGGGCATCGTCAACGAGGTGCTGCCCGACACGCGTTTTCGCGTGACGCTGGACAACGGTCACCAGCTGATTGCCTATTCCGCCGGCAAGATGAAGAAGAACCACATCCGCATCCTGGCGGGTGACCGGGTCTCGCTGGAACTCTCGCCCTACGACCTGACCAAGGGCCGCATCAATTTCCGCCACATCGAAGGTCGCGGCCCGGCCGCTCCGCGCAAGCCGCGCTGAGCCTTCGGCGGTGGTGAAAGCGCGCCCTGCCGGACGCGCTTTCACATGCCCATGTCGGCAGGCACCAGGTCCGGGTAGACGCAGTTCACCCGCACGCCGCAGCCGAGCTGGCCCGACTCCATGGCGCCCACGCGGGTGAGCCGGTCCAGCGCCGCCGCCCCGGTGGCAGCCAGCGCCTCAAGCCCGCTGCCCATCCTGCCCCATTCGCCGTGCCATCCACTGCAGCAGCGCCAGCGATACCACGCCCAGGCCGGCGGTTAGCCACAGGGCGCCGCTGCCCCAGCGGGTGACGGTCAACCCAAACAGCAGGGGCGCCAGGGCTTGGGCCGCGCGGGCGGGGGCCATCAGCCAGCCTTGGCGTTCGCCATAACCCGGCGCGCCAAACACCACCAGGGGCAGCGTGCCCTTGGCGATGGTGAGGATGCCGTTGCCCGCGCCGTGCAATCCGGCAAACAGCCAGGCGGCGGCGGGGCCGAAGAGGAGCAACGCCCCCACGCCCAGCGGGTGCCCGGCGGCGGCCAGCCGGGTCGATAGCAAGGGATGCACCCGGCGCAAGAAGCCAAATTCGAGCAGCCGCCCCGCCACCTGGGCTGGCCCCACCAGCATGGCCACACCCAGCGCGGCGGCGGCGCCCAGGCCCATGCCCTGCAGCAGCGCGGGCAGGTGGGCGGCCATGGCGGTGCTGGTGAACCAGGTGATGGCAAACACCGCCGCGATGGCCGCGCCCATGCCCCGGCCTGGTTGGCCCGCGCCGCTGGCGCGCGGGCGGGCGGTGGGTGATGCGGTGGTGGCACCAGTCGCGGCATCCGTGACCACCGGTAGCGCTTGCGGGGCGGGCGGGTCTTCCACCCGGTCCCGGGGCAGTCGGCTGTGCAGCGGCAGCCCGAGCACGATGTGCAAACCCGCCCACGCAAAACAGGCACCGCGCCAGCCCATGGCTTCGATCCACCAGCCGGTGAGGGGCCAGCCCACGGTGCTGGCAAACCCAGCGATCAAGGTGATGCCGGTGATGGCGTTGCGCGCGCTCACCGGATAGAGCCGCACCAGCGCAGAAAAAGCCGCGTCGTACAAACCGCTGCCCATGGCCAGGCCGATGACGCACCACGCGGCCCAGACCTGCCATTCAACCTGCGCCAGACCGAGCGCCGCCAACCCGGCGGCAAAAAGCAGGTTGGTCAGCAGCAGCACCGCACGGCCACCGTGCTGGTCGATGGCGCGGCCTGCCGCAGGACCGACCAGGGCCGAGACCACCAGCGCCAAGGTGAAAGCGCCGAACACATGCGTGACCGACATGCCCAGTTCTGCCGCCAGGGGCGCGGCGAGCAGGGCGGGCAGGTAGTACGAGGAAGCCCAGGCCAGCGTCTGGGTGGTGCCCAGCCGCAACACCACGCCGGTTTGCCCGGGGCGGCTCACCTCATGCACTCTGGAGCATCAGCTGTGCCAGACGGGGCAGGTAGTGGTCCAGTGGCGGGACCGCACAGTCCGGCACCTTGGCCAGATCGTCGTAGCGGCGCAGGCGGATCGCTTCTTCGGCGTGCGGCAGGTGCAGGAAGGCGCGGGCCTGCACCTCGGTGAAGGGGCCGCCCTGCTGCGCCAGGCTGTGCACCGAGGCGGGCGAGAGCGATTCGAAGTAGCCGGTTTCGATCTGGCACAGGCAGCGCTTGGCATCGACGTGCAGGCGGATCGGCTCCAGCACGGCATCGGGCAGGATGCCGCGCAGAAACGGCAGCACCGCATACTGGTGCAGATCGTCCCGGTCCGTGTCGTGTTCCCGGGTTCCGTCCTTTTCGGCGGCCAGCAGATGGCCCAGGTCGTGCAGCAGGCAGGCGATCACCAGGGCGTCGGACTCGCCCGCCACCTGCGCCAGGTGTGCGCACTGCAGCGCGTGTTCGAGCTGGCTCACCGCTTCCAGGCCGTATTGCTGAGGACCCCGCTCGTCGAGCAGGCGCTGTATGTCGTGAAGGTTCAGGGACATGCCGGCCTCAGCCTCTCAGATCATGAGTTTGCGGATGCGGGCGGACACCAGGTCGATCAGGCTGACCGTGACGATGATGATGATCATCACGGCGGCCGTCTCGGCGTACTGGAAGCCTCGGATGATTTCCCACAGCACCACGCCGATGCCCCCGGCGCCGACCATGCCGACCACCGTGGCCGAGCGCACATTGGCCTCGAAGCGGTACAGCGTGTACGAGATCCACAGCGGCATGACCTGCGGGATCACGCCGTAGACGATTTCGTGCAGCGCCGAAGCGCCGGTGGAGCGGATGCCTTCGACCGGCTGCGGGTCGATGGCCTCGACCGCCTCCGAAAACAGCTTGGCCAGCGTGCCGGCGGTGTGGATCCACAGCGCCAGCACGCCCGCGAACGGACCGAGACCCACCGCCACCACGAACAGCATCGCGAACACCATCTCGTTGATGGCGCGGAAGGCGTCGAGCACCCGGCGCACCGGCTGATGCACCCACCAGGGCGCGATGTTGGCCGAGGCCAGCAAGCCCAGGGGAACGGCGGAGACCACGGCCAGCGCCGTGCCCCAGACAGCGATCTGCAGCGTGATCACCATCTCCTGAACGTACATCCGCCAGTCGGCGAAGTTGGGCGGGAAGAACTCGCCCGCGTACTGCGCCATGTTCCCCGAGTCGCGCAGCAGGTCCAGCGGGCGCATGTCGGCGCCGGTCCAGGAGCCGGCCAGCACCAGCAGCAGGGCAACCCAGCCCAGGTACCAGACCAGGCTGCGTTTTTGGGCGGCCGCCACCATGGCGGGCTGTGGGTGAAGTGCGGAAGAAGGGGTCATGGAGGTCTCCGGTCGAAAAAAAGGCCCGCCAGGAGCGGGCCTTCCAGCGGATCGTGCTTACTTCAGGGCCGCCAGTTGCTTGTCGATGTCGGCCAGCCGGGTGGTCTTGTCGGCGGCAGACAGCGTCGTATCGGCTTCGATCTTGTTGCGCTTGCCGAACAGATCGAGTTCACGGATGGGGACCAGCTGGGCGTTGGTCGAGGGTTTGAAGCCCGAGAGTTTGGAGATGTTCATGACGATCTCTTTTTCACGCGCATTGGTCTTGGCGTAATTGTAGAAGAAATTTTTGATCTTCTCCTTGGTCGCGGCGGGCAACTCCTTGTGCAGCACCATCGGGTCCAGCGGGATCAGCGGCGAGGTCCAGACCACCCGGATGTCGTTGAACCGCTCGGGCTGGCGCTCCTGGAGCTTGCCCAGGCTCTCGCTGTTGTTGGTGGCAATGTCAACCTGCTTGTTGGCCACGGCCAGGGCGTTGGTTTCGTGGTTGGCGCTGCGCACGATCTTGAAGTGGGTCTTGGGGTCGATCTTGTTCTTGGCGAACACGTAGAAGCCCGGCACCAGGAAGCCCGAGGTGGAGTTCGGGTCACCGTTGCCGAAGGACAGCGACTTGCCGTTCTTGAGCACATCGTCGAGCGACTTGAGCGGGCTGTCCTTGTGCACGATCAGGTGCGAGTAGTAGCCCTGGGTGCCGTCGGCGTTGACCATCTGGGCGAACACCTCGCCATTGGCGCGGTCCACCGCTTCCATGGCGGCTTTGTTGCCCAGCCAGGCGAGTTGCACCTTGTTGAAGCGCATGCCTTCGATGATGCCGGCGTAGTCGGGCGCGAAGAAGGCCGTGACCTTCAGGCCGGTCTGCTGGTTCATGTCTTCGATCAGCGGCTGCCAGCTGGCCTTGAGGTTCTGGGTCGACTCGGTCGAGATGATGCCGAAGCTGATGTCCTGCGCCCAGGAGGCGCTCAGGGTCAGGCCGAGCGCGACGGCGGCGAGCGATTTTTTGATCATGGGAATGTCCTTTGCATGCAGTGGTGAGGGTGAAAGAAGGGCGGGAGCGGGAGCGGGAATTGGCGTTCAGGCCGCCTGGGCCAGCGGGAGCGGCCAGGCCGCGCTGGTCGGTGTCGGCGCTGGAGCGGGTGTGTCGTGCAGCGACGAGCTGCCGTGGAGGATCTCGTCGGCCTGCATGCCGTACAGGCCGCGCAGCAGGGTCGGCGTGAGTTCGCGCGAAGGGCCGTCGTAGACCACGCGGCCCTGGTGCAGGGCGACGACGCGCGGGCAGTAGCGCATCGCCATGTCGACCTGGTGCAGCGAGACCACGATGGTGCTGCCGTCTTCGCGATTGATGCGCGTGAGGATTTCCATCACCTTGCGCGAGGCCTCGGGATCGAGCGAGGCGATCGGTTCGTCGGCCAGCACCACCTTGGCGCCCTGCACCAGGGTGCGGGCGATGGCGGCGCGCTGCTGCTGGCCGCCCGAGAGCGTGGAGGCGCGCTGCGCGTGGCATTCGGCGATGCCCACGCGGGCCAGTGCCTCGATCGCCAGCGCACGTTCCTGGGCGGTGAACCAGCGGGTCCAGGCGCGCCACCAGGGCATGCTGTGCAGGCGCCCGACCAGCACGTTGACCATCACCGGCAGGCGATCCACCAGATTGAATTGCTGGAACACGAAGCCGATCTGTGAACGGATGAGGCGCACGTCGCGCTGGATCCGGCCCTCGCGCTGCACGCACTGGCCCGAGACCTCGATCACCGAGCCGGGCGTGCCGTCGGCGGCCATCAGACCGGCCACGTGTCGCAGCAGGGTCGATTTGCCCGATCCGGAAGCTCCGATCAGCGCCACCATCTCGCCCTGGCGGATGTCCAGGTTCACGTTGTCGAGCGCCAGCGTGCCGCCGGCAAAGCGCTTGCTGAGGTTCTGGATGCGAAGGGCTGAGGACATGGTGTGGCTCCGTGATGCAAGTTATCTAGACAACTCGCAGTGTCTTGGGCTTGTGTGACGGTTGTTTGAAGCTTGTGGGAAGTTTTGATGGCATCCGCGCTCAGATCGGTTGAGGCGGTGCGTAGCGGTGCAGGAAGCGGCGCAGGTCGCAGAAGTCCGGCAGACGCTGTGCCAGGGTGTCGTGGTCCCAGTCCCACCAGGCGGTGGCCAGCAGCGCGGCGGCGATGGCCGGGGGAAAGCGCATGCGCAGCCGCTTGGCCGGCGCACCGGCCACGATGGCGTAGTCCGGCACGTCGCGCGTCACCACCGAATTGCTGCCGACCACGGCGCCGTGCCCGATGCGCACGCCGGGCATGATCACCACGCCATGGCCGATCCAGGTGTCGTGCCCGATCACCACGCGCTGGCGCTGGCGCCATTCGAAGAACTCCGCGTCGTCGGCATCGGCCAGACCGTAGCGGCTCAGGCGGTAGGTGAAGTGGTGCAGGCTGGGGCGCTCCATCGGGTGGAAGCCCGGGTTGATGCGCACCATGGCCGCGATGTTGGCGAACTTGCCGATGTCGGTGGCGATCAGCTCGCAGCCGCGGCTGATGTAGCTGTAGTCATCGAGCACGCAGTCGCACATCTGCACCTGTTCGCCGACCTCGGTGTAGCGCCCGAAGTGGCAGTCCTGCACCACGGCGCTCTCCGACAGCGTGGGTGCTTCAGTGAGCCGGGGGCGCGGGCGCAGGTTGTGCGCTGCCACTGGGGTGAGGCCGGGGCGCATGTCAATCCGGGTTCAGCCTAGAGGTTCAGAGCACGCGCTCGCCTTCGCGCCAGACACCGCGCACCACGGCCTGGCGCCGCCCGTCGGGCAGCTCCACCAGCTTGACACGCACCAGGTCGGCGCGCTGGTCGGGGGCAATTTCGCCGCGGTCGTCCATGCCGCAGGCGCGCGCCGGGTTGCGTGTGACGGTGGCCACGGCAGCGGGCAGGTCCAGGATGCCGTCGTCCACCAGCCGCACCACGGCGCTCAGCAGGCTGCCGGGCACGTAATCGGAGGAGAGGATGTCCAGCAGCCCCTGCCGCGCCAGTTCGGCCGCTGCCACGTTGCCCGAGTGCGAGCCGCCGCGCACCACGTTCGGCGCGCCCATCACGGTCAGCAGGCCGCGCTCGTGCGCCGCACGGGCTGCGAGGGCGGTGGTTGGAAATTCACAGACGCTGGCGCCTTCGGCGTGTGCCTGCTCCACATGCGCCTCGGTGGTGTCGTCGTGGCTCGCCATGGCGATGCCGTGGGCACGGCAATAGTCCACGAAGTACTGTCGGTGCGGGTGGGCGTAGCGCGCCTGCAGCTCGGTGGCGTGTTCCACCTGGCGCAGGAATTTCTCCAGACTCCAGCCCTTCTTGCCGGTGTAGTAGACGCGGGCCACATCGATGTTTTCCCACTGGCGCTGGCCGGGCGTGTGGTCCATCAGCGAGATCAGCGACAGGCGCGCGTGGCCGTGGAAGGGCTCGAACAGGTCGATGGTGTTGGGTGCCGGCAGTTCGCAGCGCACGTGCAGGTGGTGGTCGGCGCGCAGCAGGCCTTCGCGGGCGCAGGTGTCGATGGTGTCGACCACGCCGCGCCAGGTGCTGCCGCGCAAACTGTCGGGATCGGCGTCGCCCACGCCGAGCGCGTCGAACACGGTGGTGATGCCGGCCGCAGCCACCTCGGCGTCGTGCGCCAGCAGCGCGGGCATCTCGGCCCACTGCACTTGGGGCCGTGGCATCAGGTGGCGCTCGAAGTTGTCGGTGTGGATCTCGACCAGGCCGGGCAGCAGGTAGTCGCCTTCGAGGTCCAGGCCGACATGGCCCGGGCGCTGGCCGGGGTCGATCGATGTGATCGTGCCGCCCGCGACCGCCAGGCTGCCATGGATCACTTCGTTGCCCAGCACGATGCGGGCGTTGCGGAATGCGGCGGGGGTCATGGGACGACCCTCCGTGCTGTGCACTGCGGGGCTGAGCCCCTTCGGAACGGCCGCGCGGCGCTCATGCGGCACTCCTGAAACGGGCGATGTCGATGCGGCGGGTGGCCACGGCGGCCCCCACCTCGGGGTCGTGGAAGATGCCCATCAGCGCGGCGCCGCGGGCCACTGCGTCATGGATGAGTTCGATCACGGTGCGGGTGTTGGCCTTGTCCAGCGAGGCCGTCGGCTCGTCCAGCAGCAGCAGCGGGCGCGGCTTGATCAGGCTGCGCGCGATGTTGATGCGCTGCTGCTCGCCACCGGAAAAGGTGGCCGGCGGCAGTGGCCACAGGCGTTCGGGAATGCGCAGACGGGTCAGCCAGGCGCCGGCCTCCTGCCGTGCGGCCTCGATCTGTTCGGGCGCAGGCGTGCCCTCGCCCAGCAGCGGTTCGGCCACCACGTCCAGTGCCGGCACGCGCGGGATCACGCGCAGGAACTGGCTCACGTAGCCCACGCTGTCGCGGCGCATGGCCAGCAGCGCGCGTGCGCTGGCCTGGGTGATGTCCAGCGTCCCGCCATCGGTCTGGCGCAGCGTGATGCTCCCGCCGCTGGCGCGGTAGTTGGCGTAGACCAGCTTGAGCAGCGTGCTCTTGCCCATGCCCGATGGGCCGTCGAGCACCAGACACTCGCCCGGGTGCAGATCGAGATCGACCTGGTCGAGCACGCGCAGCTGGGTCTCGTGCTGGTGGTGCAGGGTGAAGCGCTTGGAAACGCCTTGCAGGGTCAGGAGGGGTGTGGTCATGGCTGGAGCACGGAAGAAACGAGCAACTGGGTGTAGGGGTGCTGCGGGTCGTCGAGCACCTGGTCGGTCAGGCCCGACTCGACGATGCAACCGCGCTGCATCACCACCATGCGGTGCGCCAGCAGGCGCGCCACGGCGAGGTCGTGCGTGACGATCACCACGGCCAGCTGCATCTGGCGCGTGAGCTGGCGCAGCAGGTCCAGCAGGCGTGCCTGCACCGACACGTCCAGGCCCGAGGTCGGCTCGTCCATGAACACCAGCCGCGGCTGCGTGACCAGGTTGCGCGCAATCTGCAGGCGCTGGCGCATGCCGCCGGAAAACTGGCGTGGCGGGTCGTCGATGCGGATCGGGTCGATCTCGACGCGCTGCAGCCACTCTTGGGCCTGCGTGCGCAACTGGCCGTAGTGGCGCTGGCCCAGGCCCATCAGGCGTTCGCAGACATTGGCGCCGGCCGAGACGTCCATGCGCAATCCGTCGGCCGCCTGCTGGTGCACGAAGCCCCAGTCGGTGCGGGCCAGCAGACGCTGCTGCGCCTGGCTCATGGCGTGCACGTCGTCCAGCGCGCCGTCGCGGCCCTGGAACAGGATCTCTCCACCGTCCGGGCGCAGCTGCGCGGCCAGGGTGTTGAGCAGGGTGGTCTTGCCCGAGCCGGACTCGCCGACGATGGCCAGCACTTCGCCGGGCCAGAGATCGAACGAGACCTCGTGCAGAGCCACGTGCTGGCCGTAGCGTTTGTGGATGCCGGCCGCGCGCAGCAGGGGGGTCGAAGAGAGGGTCATGGTGTGATCACGAAACTGATGCCGTGGCGTGCGAAGCCCAGCGCGTCGTAGAAGGCGTGCGCGCGTTCGCGCTTGAGGTTCGAAGAGAGTGCGAGCTTGTAGCAGCCGGCCTGGCGCGCCAGCGCCATGGCGTGGTCCATCATGTGCCGACCGATGCCGCGGCTGCGATGGGTCTGATCGACCACCACGTCTTCGACGATGGCCGAGGGTGTGCCCAGGTGCGCCAGGTTGTGCATCACCAGCAGGGCGTAGCTGCCGACCACCTGAGCGCTTTCATCGCAGGCCACGAACAGGCGGTAGCTGGGGTAGTTGGCGAACTCGGCGAAGACCTCGCGTGCCCGCTCCGGGCCCAGCACCTGACCGTCGTCCAGGCCCGGCTGCGCATACAGCGCGAGCACCTGCGGCAGGTCATCTGCCGTGGCTTCGCGCAAGGTCAGGGTGCCGCTCACGCCGTGGCTCCTGCGCCGACCGCCTGACGCTCCTGGCAGTGGTCGGAGTCGGAGCAGACGTGCAGGCGCGTGCCCTGGTCGTCGGTGATGATTTCGTCGAGGAAGCTGTCGGTGGCGCCGCACAGGGCGCAGGCCACGTCCCATTTCTGCACCTCGAAGGGGTGGTCGTGGAAGCCCAGGCTCTCGACCTGGGTGTAGGGCGGCACCGCGTAGATGCGTTTTTCGCGCCCGGCGCCGAACAGCTGCAGCGCCGGGTTCATGTGCATCTTGGGGTTGTCGAACTTCGGGATCGGCGAGGGCGCCATCAGGTAGCGGTGATTCACCATGACGGGATAGTCGTAGGTGGTGGCGATGTGGCCGTGGCGCGCGATGTCCTCGTAGAGCTTGACGTGCATCAGCCCGTATTCGGCCAGCGCGTGCAGGGTGCGGGTCTCGGTCGCGCGCGGCTCCAGCCGCTGCATCGGTTCGGGCACCGGCACCTGGTAGACGATCACCTGGCCCTCGCGCAGCGGTGTCTCGGGGATGCGGTGGCGCGTCTGGATGATGTCGGCCTCGGTCGTGCGCGTGGTCACTTCGACGCCGGTGGTGCGCTGGAAGAAGCGGCGGATGTTGACCGCGTTCACCGTGTCGTCCGAGCCCTGGTCGATCACCTTGAGCGTGTCGTCGGGGCCGATCACCGCGGCCGTGACCTGGATGCCACCGGTGCCCCAGCCGTAGGGCAGCGGCATTTCGCGCGAGCCGAAGGGCACCTGGTAGCCGGGGATGGCGACGGCCTTGAGGATGGCGCGGCGGATCATGCGTTTGGTGCGCTCGTCGAGGTAGGCGAAGTTCACGCCCGGTTCGATGCTGGGCGCTGCGGGATGCAGAACAGCGGGGGTCAGCGGCGCGTTCATGGGGTCTCCTGTTGGGCGATTTGCGCGCGCATGCGGCGCACCAGTTCCAGTTCGGACTGGAAGTCCACGTAGTGCGGCAGCTTCAGGTGCTGCACGAAGCCCGAGGCCTCCAGACTGTCGCTGTGCGCGAGCACGAACTCCTGCTCCTGCGCCGGTGCTTTGACCGCTTCGCCCAGCTCGGGCGCACGCAGCGCGCGGTCAACCAGGCTCATCGCCATCGCCTTGCGCTCGCTGTGGCCGAACGCCAGGCCGTAGCCGCGCGTGAACATCGGTGGCTCGGTCTTGCTGCCGACGAACTGGTTGACCATTTCGCACTCGGTGATTTCGATGTCGCCAATGGACAGCGTGAAGTCCAGCTCCTCGGGCGCCAGCTCCACCGCCACCTGGCCCAGGCGCAGCTCGCCCACGAAGGGGTGGGTGTGCGAATAGCCGCGCTGGGTGGAATAGGCCATGGCGAGCAGAAAGCCTTCGTCGCCGCGCGCCAGGTTCTGCAGCCGCGTGGCGCGGTCGGCCGGGAAGCGCAACGGCTCGCGCGTCAGGTCCACCGGGTCGGGGTCGCCGTCGGGCACCGGGTGGGTTTCGATCAGGCCTTCCTGATTCAGCAGCTCCACCACGCGCGGCGCGGGTGCTGGCACCGCCACTGTGGACGTATCGGCGCCGATTGCATCGGCCTGGGCCAGCAGGGTGAAGTCCAGCAGGCGCTGGGTGTAGTCGCAGGTCGGCCCCAGGATCTGGCCACCGGGCAGGTCCTTGAAGGTGGCGGAAATGCGGCGCTCCGGGCGCATGGCATCGGTGCGCAGCGCCAGCGTATTGCCCAGGCGCGGCAGTGTGGCGCGGTAGGCGCGCAGCAGAAAGATCGCCTCCACCAGGTCACCGCTGGCCTGCTTGATCGCCAGCGCGGCCAGCTCGGGGTCGTACACCGAGCCTTCGGTCATCACGCGGTCCACCGCCAGCTTCATCTGCTGGCGGATCTGGCTCACGCTCAGCTCGGGTTCCTGCGGGTCGCCGCGGCGCTGTTCGGCCAGCAGCCGGTAACTCTGGAGGATGGCGGCTTCGCCGCCTTTGACAGCCACGTACATGTTCAGGCTTCCTGGGTGGTGCGGATGTGCGAGCTGCGGGGCAGGCCAGCGAGGTGCGTGGGCGTGGCCAGGAACAGGTCGACACCGCGCGGGAAGCGGCGGTGGCTGGCGTTCCATTGCGCGGCGAAGTCCTGCGGCAGACCCTGCACCGACAGGGTCTGCTCGGTTGCGATGCCGGGGCCGTCGAGGCTGAGGTTGAGTGCCCCGTCATGGAGGACGGCCCCCAGCGCCGAGACCTCGACCACGCAGGTGGCGGACTGGTCCGGGTATTCGTCGGTGCCGGCGTCCAGCGTCGACAGCGCGGGCAGCTCGTCGCCCTCGGCGACCCAGAGGAAGCGCGCTGAGGCGGCCGACGCGGCCCAGCGGCACCCGGTGTGAAAGCGCAGCCAGGCGGCAGCGTCGGTGTCGGCCAGCGCGGGCGAGAGCCAGACGCTGCAGTCGCTGTCAATCAGCGCCTGCAGCAGCAGGGCGGCGGCGCCGTGGCCATGGCGCGGCAATGCCGAGACATCGGGCATCTCGATCACACGACCGGGATGCGACAGCGCAGACAGCGCCGCGCGGAACACCGCCTGGCTGCCGATCGACGCGTCGTGGAACCCGGGGCGCACTTGCTGCAGATCGTCGGCCTTCATTCGTCGTCTCCTTCGTCGGCTGCACCGGTCTCGCGTGCCACGGTGAAGAAGTCCACCCTGGTTGACTGCGCGCGCGCGGCGCGGCGCGCCTGCTGCAGCGCCAGGTGCTGGCGCACCGGCTGCAGCAGCGCCGCGTCGAGCGCGTCGTGCTGCGCCGGGTCCTGCAGCAGCGCGTCGGCCACGGCGGCGAGCTGGGCCTGCCGGTGGTTGCGGCCCATCACGTAGGCCACGCCGACCGCACTGCCGGCGACGCCCAGGCGCAAGGCGCAGCGCGTCACGGTGACCTCGCCCAGGTTGAAACGCTCGCCGGTGCCACCGGCCCGGCCCTGCACCATGTACAGGCCGGTCTCGGGTTTGCGCAGCCACTCCAGCGGCGCGCCGACCTGTTCGGTCAGCGCCTGCTCCAGCAGCGGCAGCGGTGCCCGCGACAGCAGTGCCATCCAGTCGGGGCGTGGTGTGGGCCGGTTCGGCCCGGGATTGTCAAATGCGTGAAACATCGTCGTGGTAGTCTGCAATTTGTGTAGACAACTTGTGATTGACCCCCAGCTTAGGTTTGACCTGTGACCCTTTCATGACAAAAACCATGACCGCCACCGCCCTTCTGTTGCCAGACCCGGGACACAGCTTCTGGGCCCGCATCGCTCACGAACTCGCCGACGCCATTGGTCGCGGCATCTATGCCCCGGGCGAACGACTGCCCTCGGAGCATTCGCTGGCCGAGCAGTACGGCGTCAACCGCCACACCATCCGCCGCTCGATGGCCAGCCTCGGGCAGATCGGCCTGGTGCGCTCCACCCAGGGCAGTGGCACCTACGTCGAAGATTTCGCGGTCGACCTGGTGCTCGGTCGCCGCACGCGACACCGCCAGAACCTGGCGCAGGCGGGCTTGTCCGGTGGCATGCAGGTGCTCGCGTCGCGCACCGTGCGCGCCATGGCCGAGGTGGCGAAGGCGCTGGAGATCCGCGCCGACTCCAAGGTGCTGCACCTGCAGGTGATCGGCGATGGCGGGGGACAGCCGCTGCACGCCAGCGACCGTTTCTTCCCCTGTCCGCGTTTCGCCGGACTGGATGATCTGCTGCGCCAGAGCGGCTCGATCACGCAGGCCTTTGCGGTGCTGGGCGTGCCCGACTACACGCGGCGGCAGAGCCGCATCTCGGCGCGACTGCCCGATGCCGACGTCGCCGCACGGCTGAAGCAGCCCATGTCCCGTCCGGCGCTCTATGTCAGCAGCGTCAACGTCGATGCCTCGGGCGTGCCGATCGAGTACGCCTGCACCTGGTTCGCCGGCGACCGCGTCACCCTCACCGTGAACAACGAGCATGGGACATGACACCCTCGCGGCCCACCGGGTGGCGGTTTACGCCGCCCCGGCACCCGGCTCCGACTGGTGGGACCGCGGCAGTGAGTGGCTGGGGCGTTGCGCACTGCGCCGCTGTGGTTTGCCGATGCCCGTGATCGAAGGCCTCGACCCTGCCGTGCAGGCGGCCCTGACCGCAGACCCGCGCCGCTACGGCTGGCACGCCACGCTCAAGGCGCCGATGCGCCTGGCGCCACCGGCCCACCTGCGGGCTTTGTGCGATGGCCTGGCGGCGATCTGCCAGACGCACCGGCTGATCGAGCTGCACGACCTGCAGGTGGCCCGTCTGGGTTCTTTTCTGGCCCTCAGCCCCGCCGCCCCGCCTGCGGCGCTGGGCGAACTGGCCGACGCCTGCGTGCAACGCCTGCAGCCGCTGGCCGCGCCGCTGGACCAGCGCGAACTGGAGCGCCGCCGCCGCGCGCCGCTCTCCCCCGAAGAGGATGCGCTGATGCTGGCCTGGGGCTACCCGTGGGTGCTGCACAGGTACCGCTTTCATTTCTCGCTCACCGGCAAGCTGCAGGGCGTTTCGGACGAGGTCGTCGATCGGCTGCAGACGGCCGCCCGCGAACACTTTGCCGGATTGCCGCCGCTGCGGCTGGACCGTCTCTCGATCTTCATCGAGCCGACCCCGGGCGCCGATTTTGTGTTGCTCGAACAGATGGAGCTGGGGGCATGACGCAACGACTCTTTTACGTGATCGGCCCTTCCGGCGCGGGCAAGGACAGCGCGCTGCACGGCCTGCGCGCGGCCTGGTCCAACCTGCCGCCCGCCCACTGGGCGCGCCGCACCATCACGCGCGAGACGCATGCGGGCAGCGAGAGAAACGAATGCGTGAGCGAAGCGGCGTTCGAAGACCTTCGGCGGGCGGGTGCCTTTGCCATGGAATGGCAGGCCAACGGGTTGTCGTATGGCATCCGGCGGACCGAACTGGCGCCCCTGTCCACCGGCCACTGGGTGTTCGTCAACGGCTCGCGGGCGTACCTGCCGATGGTTCTGAAGCAGTGGCCGGCCTGCACGGTGGTCCAGATCACCGCGCCCGCGGCCGTGTTGCTCCAGCGGCTGCGGGCCAGAAACCGGGAAACCCAGCAGGCCATCTCCGACCGACTCGCCCGAGGTGTCGATGTCGAGCTGCCTGCGAGCGCCATCCGCATCGTCAACGATGGACCGATTGTGGAGACGGTTGAACTGCTTCTCGCTGCGCTGCGGGCCCGGTTCAGCACCGATGCGGCGCGGCTGCCATGAGGCTGGTCTCGCTCAACACCTGGAAGGCAGAAGGTGACTACCCGCAGCGGGTGCGCGCCATGGTGGACGGACTGTCGGCGCTGTCGGCCGACGTGATCGCCCTGCAGGAAGACCTGCGCACCGCAGACGGTCTGACGCACACCGCCCTGGCGCTGGGCCGGGCGCTCTCGATGCACCTGTCGTGGGTGCCTGCACGCGCCAAGCCGCGCCGCGTCGGCCAGCACCACACGCTGACAACCTCCGGACTGGCGGTGCTCAGCCGCCGGCCCGTGCTGGAACAGCGGGTGCTCGAACTGCCGCAGGACGAGCGGGACGGCGAGCGCGTGGCGCAATGCGTGCGGCTGCCGGGCGCCGCCGGTGAGGGCTGGCTGGTCAACCTGCACCTGACACACCTGCCCGATCGGGCCGACCTGCGCCGCGCGCAGCTGGAGGTGGTGTTGCAGGCGATGGGTGGCCTCGCTGCGGAACGGCCGCTCGTTCTGTGCGGCGACTTCAACGCCGAACCTGGCGACCCCGAGCTCGCTGGATTCTTGCAACCGGGCGGCCCACTGGTTGACGTCTTCGCCGGTCGGCCCAAGGTCACACACCTGGCCGCGTCGGGCCAGGCGTTCAACCTGGATCACGTTTTCCTGCGCACCATGGAGGCAAAGCGGCCCTTCGAGCTGGGCGATGCCCGTGTGGCGCTGGAACGGCCCGATCAGCACGGTGTGATGCCGAGCGACCATTTCGCGGTCTGCGTTGATCTGGCCTGAGGCTGAAGGGGCGATTTTCGGTCGTGCCCGCACACCACCCCAAAACCGACCCGCTCAGCGGTGTCATGGCCCGCCGCAGCCGGTGGCCTCGAACGGCCAGTCGCGAGCAAACCACGCGGCCGCTTGTCACGCAGCCGCTTGTCACTCAGGCCGGGCCGGTCGTGCGGCCCGCTCGCCGTGCCCGCACCGCCTGCGCCAGCCCCTGCAACACCGGCACGGTCTGCTCCCAGCCGATGCAGGCGTCCGTCAGGCTCACGCCGCGCTGCAGCGGCTGACCGGGGTTGATGTCCTGCCGACCCTCGTTCAGGTGGCTCTCGATCATCAGGCCGGTGATGCGTGCGTCGCCGGCAGCGATCTGCTCGCCCACCGAGGCCGCCACCTCGATCTGCTTGCGGTGCTGTTTGCTGCTGTTGGCGTGCGACACGTCCACCATCACCTGCTCGCGCAGGCCCGCCGCTTTCAGCAGCGCGCAGGCTGCGTCCACATCGGCCGGTGAATAGTTGGGCGACTTGCCGCCGCGCAGGATCACGTGGCAGTCGGTGTTGCCACGGGTCTCGAAGATCGCGGCCTGGCCCATCTTGGTGATGCCCATGAAGGCGTGCGGCGCCTGCGCGGCCTGGATCGCGTCGCTCGCCACCTTGATGCCGCCGTCGGTGCCGTTCTTGAAACCCACCGGGCAGGAGAGGCCGCTGGCGAGCTGGCGGTGGCTCTGGCTTTCGGTGGTGCGCGCGCCGATGGCGCCCCAGCTCACCAGATCGCTGATGAACTGCGGGCTCAGCAGGTCCAGGAACTCGGTGCCCACCGGCAGGCCCACGGCCAGCACGTCCAGCAGCAGCTGGCGCGCCAGCTCCAGCCCTTCGTTGATGGCGAAACTGCCGTCCAGGTGCGGGTCGTTGATGTAGCCCTTCCAGCCCACCGTGGTGCGCGGTTTTTCGAAGTACACCCGCATCACCACCAGCAGATCGTCGGCCAGCGCGTCGGCCTGGGCCTTGAGTCGGCGCGCGTACTCCATGGCCTGGTCGTGGTCGTGGATCGAGCAGGGGCCCACGACGACGATGAGCCGGTCGTCCTGCCCGTGCAGCACGCGCGAAATGGCGACGCGGCTGCGCTCCACCAGCGCCTGCGCGGGCGGCGGTGTGGGCAGCCATTCCTGCAGCAGCGCGGGCGTGATCAGCGGGCGCACCGCGCCGATGCGCAGGTCGTCGATGCGGGTCGTGTCGAGGGTGGACAGGGGCGTGGCGGTGTGGAGGTGGTGGGGCATGGGCGTGAGGCGCTGCGCGCTGGGGGCATCAGGTTGCAAACGGTCGGGGCTTTTTTGCTGCTGCCGGGATGTCTTTTGCAAGCCCGCTCCCGATCTGCGCGGCGCGCCGGTTATCCATGCAGATCATCGCGGCGCGCGATCTCCAGCAGGCGTTCCAGTTCGACCCCGTGCACCCGCTGATTGTGCTGGTGCCATTTCATGATGATCCACATGAAGCCCGCCACCACCAGGCCGAAGGCGGTGATGGCGGTAAAGGCGGACAGGCCCGCCGCCGTGGAGAAGCTGTACGCCGCCCCCAGCAACAGGATGCAGGCCTGTTCGTTGAAGTTCTGCACCGCAATGGAACGGCCCGCGCCCATCAGGTTGTGGCCCCGGTGCTGCAGCAGCGCGTTCATGGGCACCACCAGAAAGCCACCCAGGCCGCCGAGCAGCACCAGAAAGGGGGCGGCGACCCAGACGTTGTCGATGAAGTTCATCAGGATCACCAGCAGGCCCATGGCGATGCCCAGCGGCATCACGCGCGTGGCCTGGTCCAGTCGCATGCGCATCGAGGCGACCACCGCACCCACGGCGGTGCCGAGTGCCACCACGCCCACCAGGCTGGACGCCTGCGTGGTGCTGTAGCCCAGCGCCGCCCCGGCCCAGGCCAGCACGATGTAGCGCAGGTTGCCGCTCACACCCCAGAACAGGGTGGTGGTGGCGAGCGAAATCTGGCCCAGGTGGTCGCGCCAGAGGCGGCTGTTGCAGCGCCAGAAATCGGGCAGCAGGGCCAGCGGGTTGCGGGGCATCGGGCGCGGCGTCACGCCGGTCAGCGGGATGCGCAGGTTGAACATGGCGGCCAGCGCGTACACGCCCACCAGCACGGCAATGGCGGCCTGGGCCGGACGCTCAATGCCCGTTTCCAGCCAGGGCAGGTCGATGGCCAGCAAATGCGCCGACAGCCACGGCCCCACCAGCTGGCCGCCCAGCAGCACGCCCAGGATGATGGAGGCGATGGTCAGGCCTTCGATCCAGCCGTTGGCCTTGACCAGTTGCGAGGGCGGCAGCAGCTCGGTGAGGATGCCGTACTTGGCCGGCGAGTAGGCCGCTGCACCCAGCCCCACCAGCGTGTAGGCCAGCAGCGGGTGCACCCCCACCAGCATCAGCAGGCAGCCCGCCACCTTGATGGCGTTGCTGATGAACATGACCTGGCCTTTGGGCCGCGCGTCGGCGAACGCGCCCACGAAGGGCGCCAGCACCACGTAAAACAGGGCAAACAGGGGCACCAGAGCGGCGCTTTGCCATTCGGGCGCGCCGCCCGTGCGCAGCAGTTCGATGGCGGCCACGAACAGCGCGTTGTCAGCCAGAGAGCTGAAAAACTGCGCCGTCATGATGGTGTAGAAGCCGCGCTTCATGGAGATGATTCTGGCGACCGGACGGGCTCGGAAAGGACCGATGAGCGGGCCGTTGGCGGTCTTTTTATGCGAAAGTCGGCGCTGTTTTCCAGGGAGCCTGTCGGGCTTGGGGCGTCGAAAGCGAAAATCGGCCCCAGC
>PNMN01000033.1 GCA_013823655.1 Comamonadaceae bacterium
AGTGCCGCTTGTTCCGCTTCGATCTGACTGCACGACGGACGGAGCCCAAGCCCGACGGTTCGCCTGCTCAGCCAGCTTGAATCTCGCCGTGCGCCAACCCAACTCCGTTCGGGCTGAGCCTGTCGAAGCCCTGCGAACCCCGCGCCATGCTGCACCATCCCTCCGCAACGCCGACCTTGGTGCTGGACACCAACGTCGTGCTCGACCTCTTCGTTTACGAAGACCCTGCCACCGTGCCGCTGCGCGCGGTGCTGGCCGATGCGCAGACGCGCTGGCTGGCCACCGCCGGCATGCGTGAAGAACTCAGGCGCGTGCTGGCCTACCCGCAGCTGATCAGGCGCCTGGAAGCACGGGCGCTGAGCGCTGACGCGGTGCTCGCCGCCTTCGACGCCCGCGCCCAGATCGCCGACACCGCGCCCAAGGCGACGTACACCTGCAAAGACACCGACGACCAGAAGTTCATCGACCTCGCCGCCGCCCACCGTGCCGTGTTGCTCAGCAAAGACAAAGCCGTGCTGTGCATGGCCAAACGGCTGGCAACACTGGGCGTGGCCGTGAACCGCCAATGGACGCCCGCCACCCTCCCAGCCACCACCGGAACCTCCCCATGAAACCCCTCGTCCGCGCCTTCTTCAGAACCCTGCGCACCGTGCTCGGCCCGTTCATGCTGCTCAAAGAGCGCCTCACCCAGCCGCGCGGCGTGGTGCGCGATCCGGCTTTGCAGACCACCGTCAACCTGCAGTGCCAGAACCTCGCGCTCTACCAGTTCAGCACCTGCCCGTTCTGCATCAAGGTGCGGCAGGAAATGCGCCGCCTGTCGCTGCCCATCGAACAGCGCGACGCGCAGCACAACGCGGCTTACCGCGCCGAACTGCAACAAGGCAGCGGGGCGACCAAGGTGCCCTGCCTGAAGATCACCGACGCGACCGGCCAGAGCCAGTGGCTGACCGATTCGAAGGCCATCGTGGCCTACCTGCGCGGGCGGTTTGCGGTGGCCTGAAGGGGTTGCTGCGGTTTCAATCCGGCCGCAGGCGGGCATTCACCTCGGCGGCGTCCAGCCGCTCGAACACCGCGTTGTGCCGCGCCGTCAGCGGCCCGCCGCCCGGCACCAGCTCGCCCGTTGCGGTGTGGCCCACGGCCTTGAACTTCCACACCGCCCCGATGCGCTTGAGGTTGCCCACCAGCTGACCGTGCGCGTCCAGCACGGCGCACACGCCCTCGTTCACCGGGCGCAAGACCAGAGGGCCCGTGGCTCGAAGACCGGCGCTCACGCGGCTGTGCTCACGCCATGGCGCACGCCCATGCGAGGCTCGGCGCTGGCCAGCGCGTCGGCCCGTTCGCGCCGCAACTGCATGATGCGAGGCAAGTTCCCCTCGATCCAGTCGGCCAGCCCCTCCACCTGCCGCGCCACCTCCACGCCCATCGGCGTGAGGCTGTATTCCACGTGCGGCGGCACCACCGGGTACTGCGTGCGCAGCACAAAGCCGTCGCCCTCCAGCCACTGCAGCGTCTGCGCCAGCATCTTCTCGCTCACGCCGCCGATCTTGCGGCGCAGGTCGCTGAAGCGGTGCGTGCCCGCCAGCAGCGCCACCAGCACCAGCACGCCCCAGCGGCTGGTCACGTGCTGCAGCACGGTGCGCGAAGGGCACTCGGCCGCGAACAGCTCGCCGCGCTCCATCAGCCTGGCGATGGCGGGGGCTTCGGCACCGGGCAACGGTTCGTTGGCATTCATACGGTACTTACCTTTGTGTGCGTACTTACAAAAAGTTTGTCAGGCCGGTATTCTCCGCGCCTCACCCCATCCACACAAGGAGTTTTTTTTCATGATTGCCATCACCGGCGCCACCGGCCAGCTCGGCCGCCTCGTCATCCAGAACCTGCTCAAGACCGTGCCCGCCAGCCAGATCGTGGCCGCCGTGCGCAGCCCCGCCAAAGCCGCCGACCTCGCCGCCCTCGGCGTGCAAGTCCGGCACGCCGACTACGCCCAGCCCGCCACGCTCGAAGCGGCCTTTCAGGGCGTGGACAAACTGCTGCTCATCTCCTCCAGCGAAGTCGGCCAGCGCGCCCCGCAGCACGCCGCCGTGATTGCCGCCGCACAACAGGCCGGCGTCAAGCTGCTCGCTTACACCAGCATCCTGCGTGCCGACAGCTCGCCGCTGGCCCTGGCCGCCGAGCACAAAGAGACCGAAGCCATGCTGCGCGCATCGGGTCTGCCCCATGTGCTGCTGCGCAACGGCTGGTACACCGAAAACCACACCGGCAGCGTCGGCGCCGCGCTGCAATACGGTGCCGTGCTGGGCAGCGCGAAAGACGGTCGTATCGCCTCCGCCGCCCGGGCCGATTACGCCGCCGCTGCGGCCGCCGTGCTCACCAAGGACGACCAGGCTGGCCGGGTGTACGAGCTGGCGGGCGACACCGCCTACACCCTGGCCGGGTTCGCCGCCGAGATCGCCAAACAGTCTGGCAAAGCGGTCGTCTACAACGACCTGGCCCAGGCCGCCTACGCCGCTGCGCTGGTGCAGGCGGGCCTGCCCGAAGGGTTTGCCGCGCTGCTGGCCGACGCCGACGTCGGTGCCTCCCAGGGGGCGCTGTTCGACGACGGCCACCAGCTCAGCCAGCTGATCGGTCGCCCGAGCACGCCGCTGGCCGATGGCGTGAAGGCGGCGCTGGCGGGCTGACCCACCGCAGCGGGCTTGTGTCCGGCGGGCGCGTTCCGCCCGCGTTGCGGCGCTGGCGGGCTTTACCATTCCGTTCGGAGACCGCATCTCCGTCAACTGAAGTCCGATCCGTTGACACAAAAATTCGGACACCCTCGAACGGCTTCGACAAGCTCAGCCCGAACGGAAATCAAGACTTCACAGGGCCGGAGCAATAGGATCAAGACTTCACTGGGCCGGATCAACGGGTTCAGTCGTCCCAGCGTTTTGTCTTGGAACGCTTCACCTGTCCGGTGACGCCGTCCACATCGAGTTCCACACGCAGGCCTTCGCGGTTGGTGGCGTAGACCTCGAACCCGTTGCGCTGGGTTTCGATCTTTTGAATCTGGCGATAACCAGCGGCCTCCAGCTTGTCGTGCACTTGCAAGAGCGTCAGCGGCTGGCTTTTCGGCGCGGTATCCACGGCTGCGGCGGGCGCCTGCGAGGTTTGTGCCACGGCGGGCAGAAGCGTTGCGACACCGGTCGCGAGAACCGCAGCCACCACCAGTGAGGAGATGCGTTGAGAAGTGCGCATGATGAAATCCTTTGGGAAGAAACACGGTTGAAATCGACCGTGTTTGCATTGTTGAAAAGTGGTGCTGAATTCGACCTGAACAGGCCGTTCAGCTGGCGTTCATGAGGGCGCCCGGCATCACCTGGAAACCGGTCTTGCGCCCCCCGGTGGCGGCATCGTCAATCGTCATCGTGGTCGCGGTCTTCACCGGCGGTGAGACTGCTCAGCGACCGGGCCGACACCAGCCCGTTGGGCGACTGCTGCCACTCCCAGGCACCGTAGGCCAGCACCGCGATCAGCAGCAGCGCGGCGAGCCAGTTGCGGTTCTTTTTCACCAGATCCGGTCCCGGGCCATCGACCCGGCCGCTCCACATGGGCGCCGCCTGGTTTTTGCGGCGCAGCAGGCTCAGGCCCGCGATCAGCGCCAGGTGGGCGAGCACGACGAACAGGAAGGCTTCGCCCAAGAATTCGTGCACCTCTTCCAGCCAGTCGCCGCCCAGCACGTCGCCCCATTCGTTGTAGGTGCCGTAACCGCTCAGGGTGAGCGGCAGCACCAGGACCAGCAAGGCCACCACGGCCAGCGCCATGAGCAGGTTCTGCGCCTGGCGCCAGTGGATGGCTGAGAGCGATGGCGCAGCGCGCAGCGACTTCAACCACACCGGCGCAGCGGTGAGCTTGCGCCACAGCAGGCCCAGCCCGGCCTGGCGCGGGCCGAACAGGCCGTACAGCACGCGAAACACCAGCAGGCCCGCCATGGTGTAGCCCAGCGTGACGTGCAGCAGGCGGAAGTGTTCGCCGTCGGCGGTGAGGTAGGCGCCCAGAAAGCTCAGGGCGAACAGCGCGTGGAACATGCGCGTGGGCGCATCGGTGACCCGGCGGCGGGGGGCCGACGCGCTGGGCCCAGAGGGCCTGGCAGTGGTGCCGGGGGCGCTGTCGAGGATGGGTGAGGCTTGCATGGGGCAGCTCCTGAAGGGATGGGGTGTCATTCCATTTCCAAATCATTTGTGTCTAGGCGCGAAGCCGCAGACAGTGCTACAGCACGGCAAGGCGAAGCAACAACGACACGGATGATTTAGAAATGGAATCAGTCGTTCCAGGCGCGGCGCTGGCGGGCGTCCAGGCCAGCCGGGGCCTGCAGGGTGCGTTCGCTGTAGTCGCCCTGGTCGGCACCGGTGTGGCAGGCCGTGCAGTTGGCGGCGCTCTTGACGCTGGCGAGCTTCCAGACCGATGGCGCCACCTCGTCGTGCTCGCGCACGAACCAGGTGGATCGGGTGATGCGGTCTTCGGGCGGCGCCTCGGCCACGCGCTTGGTGGTGCCAGCGTTGGCCAGCAGCCAGCCGCTGATCTGCTGCACGGTGGCGGCGTCCAGCGACGCGTCGGTGCCGTAGTGCTTGTCCAGCCCGGTCATGATGCGTTGCCAGGAGCGCGCGGGCAGCATGCCCGGCGCGTAGCCGGTGTGGCAGGCCGCGCATTCCTGGGTGTAGGCAGCGGGCACGTTGCGCAGCAGCACACGGTCGCTGTCGGCCTGGGCGGCAGAGGCCAGGGTCAGCCCGGCGGCCACGGCCAGCAGGCAGCGGAGGAGGGCGGAAGAAGGTGTCATGGGGGTGCTCCAGGGCTTGGCTGTGAAGAGGGGTTCGAACATCACTTCAGGCTGTTCAGGTAGGCCAGCACATCGGCTTTTTCTGCGGCGCTGCATGGGCGGCTGAGCACGTCGTTGCAATTGCGCTTGAACCACTTGTCCACCTTCGCGGTGTCGGTGAAGGCCTTGGCGTTGAAAGCGGGTGCGAGCGGTGCGATCACCTTGCCGGTGTTGGCGTGCTTGCCGTCTTTCGTGGGCGGCGTGCCGTGGCACGAGGCGCACGACCATTCGCCGCCGTGCTTTGAATGGAAGAAGCTTTGGCCGCGTGCAGCGTTGCCGGGGCTGCCGGCCTGGGCGCTCCAGTGCGCCAGCTGGGCGGCGGGCGAGGTGTCGGCGGCCTGGGCGGCGCCCAGGCTGCTGGCCCACAGGGTGGTGGCCAGCAGCAGCGGGGAAAGGGTGGGTTTCATGGCGGTGGGGCTCCGTGAACGGGGTGGTTGGACAGGGTTTCGGAAGGCGATGGAGCCAGTGTGGACAGCGGCGCTTGAACGCCACCTGAAGCGCGCGTTCATCGGGCGTTCAGAATGGGGACACCACAATGCCGCCCATGCACCCCACCAGCCGCAGCTTCGCGTTCCGCAGCACAGCCATCGCTCTGGTGCTGGCAGCGGCCATGGCGGCGACGGGCGTTCGGGCCAGCAGCGACAGCGACCACGACCGTGCCCGCGACGCGGTGCAGGCCGGCCAGGTGCTGCCGCTCAAGACCGTGCTGGAACGCCTGGAGCGCGAACAGCCCGGCCAGGTGCTGGAGGTGGAGCTGGAGCGCGACGACGGACGATGGATCTACGAAGTCAAGCTGCTGCAAAGTGGCGGCCGGCTGGTCAAGCTCGAACTCGATGCCCGCAACGGCGAGGTGCTCAAGCGCCGCGACCGCGGCCGTGAGTCGCAGCGCACGCCTTGAACCCCTGAACCATGCGCATCCTGATCGTTGAAGACGAACCCACCCTGCGCGCCCAGCTGCGCACCGGCCTGACCGAGGCCGGCTACGCGGTGGACGAGGCCGACAACGGGCGCGACGCCCACTTTCTGGGCGATACCGAAGCGTTCGACGCGGTGGTGCTCGATCTCGGCCTGCCGGTGCTCGACGGCCTGTCGGTGCTCAAGCGCTGGCGCGACGCGGGCCGCGCCATGCCGGTGCTGATCCTGACCGCGCGCGACAACTGGAGCGAAAAGGTGGCCGGCATCGACGCCGGCGCCGACGACTACCTGACCAAGCCCTTCCACCTGGAGGAACTGCTGGCCCGGCTGCGCGCGCTGATCCGCCGCGCCAGCGGTCTGGCCTCGCCGGTGCTGCAGTGCGGCGCGCTGGCGCTGGACACGCGCAGTGGCCGCGTCACGCTTGGCGGCCAGCCGATCGCGCTCACCAGCCACGAGCACAAGGTGCTGGACTACCTGATGCACCGCCCGGGCACGGTGGTCTCGCGCACCGAACTCACCGAACACATCTACGCGCAGGACTTCGACCGCGACTCCAACACCATCGAGGTGTTTGTGGGCCGCTTGCGCAAGAAGTTGCCGCCGGAACTGATCGAGACCGTGCGCGGCCTGGGCTACCGGCTGGTGGCGCCGTGAAGGCCGCCCCGCGCCGCCCCGGCCCTTTCACCAGCGGCTCGCTGCGGCTGCGGCTGCTGGGCGCCACGCTGGTCACGCTGGCGCTGGCGCTGGCGGGCGCGCACGCGTTGCTCAGCGGCCTGTTCCGCGACCATGTGCTGCGCCAGTTCGACGCCACGCTGGTGCTGCAGCTCGACCAGCTCACCGCGCGGCTGGAGTTTGACGCGCAGGGCCAGCCGCTGATCGACCCGCGCAGCTTGTCCGACCCGCGCCTGGACAAGCCGTACTCGGGCCTGTACTGGCAGCTCGACAGGATGAGCCCGGGCGGGCAGACGCGCGTGGGCGTGCTGCGCTCGCGCTCGCTGTGGGACGCGCAGCTGGCGCTGAGCGCCGATGTGCTGGCCGACGGCGACCTGCACACCCACGACGGCGCGGGGCCGCAGGGCCATGCGGTGCGCATCGTCGAACGCTCGCTGGCCGTGCCCGAGCAGCCGCAGGCGCGCTGGCGCCTGATGGTGGCGGCCGACACGCGCGAGGCGCTGGCCGCCGCAGACGATTTCAACGGCGTGCTGGCGGCGTCGCTCGCGGGCCTGGGCGCGCTGCTGGCGCTGGCCGCGCTGGCGCAGGTGGCGGTGGGCCTGGCGCCGCTGAAGGGCATGCAGCGCGCGCTGCAGCAGGTGCGCCAGGCGCGCACGGCGCGGCTGGAAGGCCGCTTTCCGGCCGAGGTGCAGCCGCTGATCGACGACTTCAATGGCGTGCTCGACCGCAACGCCGAGGTGGTGAGCCGCGCGCGCACGCAGGCGGGCAACCTGGCGCACGCGCTCAAGACACCGCTGGCCGTGCTGGGCAACGCCGCCGCGCAGGCACCGGGCAACGACCTGGCGCCGCTGGTGGCCGAGCAGGTGCAGGTGGCGCAGCGGCACATTCAGTGGCACCTGGCGCGCGCCCGCGTGGCGGCGTCGCAAGGGCTGCCCGGTCAGCGCACGCCGCTGGCGCCCTTGCTGGCCGGTCTGCTGCGGGTCATGGGCAAGCTGCACGCCGGGCGCGGACTGGACATCGCCGCGCATGAAATGCCCGCCGACCTGGCCGTTTGCCGGCGAAGAACAGGACCTGCAGGAAATGCTGGGCAACCTGCTGGACAACGCCTGCCGCTGCGCCTGCGAAGCGCGGTGCGGGTGCACGCGCTGCGCGAGGGCGCAACTGCAGATCGTGGTGGACGACGACGGACCCGGGATTGCGCCCGCGCAGCGCGCCGCCGTGCTGCAACGCGGTGTGAGGCTGGACGAATCCACCCCTGGCAGCGGGCTGGGCCTGGCCATCGTGGTGGAGCTGGCGGCGCTGTACGGCGGCGCGCTCACGCTGGACACCAGCGATGCGGGCGGCCTGCGGGCCCGTCTGACTCTGCCCGCAGCCGTCTGACGCGCTTTCACCGCTCAGCCTGCGGCGCAGGGCGCGTACAGGTCCAGCGCCGGGTTGCGCACCGTGGTCTTCACGTTCATCAGGCCCAGCACCGAATGAAACACGTGGTCGTGCGACAGCGGCCTGGCGGCCTGTTGGCGCAGGCAGTCGGCGCGCACCCCGCTGCGCTGCTGCAGCCCGGCCGACAGCCAGGTCACCATGGGCACGCGGGTTTGCTGTTCGGGCGCGAACGCATAGGGCACGCCGTGCAGGTACAGGCCCTTCTCGCCCAGCGATTCGCCGTGGTCCGAGAAGTACAGCAAGCCGGTGTCGTAGACGCCTTTGTCGGCCTGCGTCTGCAGCCACTGCAGGGTCTGGCCCAGGAAGTGGTCGGTGTAGGTGATGCTGTTGTCGTAGGCGTTGAGCAGCTGCTCCGGCGCGCATTCCGACAAGGTGTTGCTGCTGCACTCGGGCAGGAAGGCCTTGCGCGCGGTCGGCGTGCGCCTGAAGTAGGCCGGGCCGTGGCTGCCCATCTGGTGCAGCACCAGCACCACGCCACGCGCTCGGCGCTGCGGGTCCAGCGCGGCGATGCGCTCGTCCAGCCCGTGCAGCAGGGCTTCGTCGAAGCACTCGCCGCCTTCGCACAGCCCGGGCAAGGCCAGTTCGCGCGTGCTGGCGTTGGGCACACGGTCGCACACGCCCTTGCAGCCCGACTGGTTGTCCAGCCACAGCACGGCCAGGCCGGCGCGTTGCAGCACGTCCAGCAGGTTCTGGTGTTCGGCGGTCTGGTCGCCGCCCTGCTCGCGCGTGAGCGGCGAGAAGATGCAGGGCACCGAGACCTGGGTGTTGGTGCCGCAGGACCGCACGTCGGGAAAGTTGACCAGCCCCTTGGACTGCCATTGCGCCAGCTCGGGCGTGGTGGCGCGGGCATAGCCGTTGAGGCCCCAGTTCTGCGCGCGTGCGGTTTCCCCCACCACCAGCACCAGCAGGGGCGGACGCTGCTGCTGCGCGTAGCTGGCACCCAGCCGCGCGTCTTCACCCACCGGTTGCAGGACGCGGGCCTGCTTGGGCAACTGGTCGGCGGCCAGGCGGGTGGCGGCGTACACGCTGTTGAGCGGGTTGATCATGTAGCGCAGTGGCTTGTGGTTGCGCATGAGCGAAGCCAGGCCCTGGTATCCCGCCAGCACCGCGCCCAGCAGCAGCAGCAGGGCCACGGTCGCACCCAACAGGTTGCGCCCGGTCTGCGGCCACCAGCGCCGCCACACCAGCGGACGGCGCCAGATCCACCACAGCGGCGGACCGGCCACCAGCAGCACCGTGCCCAGCAGGCGCAGCGACAGCAGGTCGCGCACCTCGCGCGCATCGGTCTGCGCCACGTTGGCCAGCATGGTGGGGTCGATCACCACGCCGTACTGCCACATGAAGTGGGTGTTGAAGGCCGAGACCAGCACCAGCAGCGTGGCCAGTGGCCGGAACACGCGCGGCCACGCCAGCAGCGACAGCAGCGCCGCGGTGGCGCCCAGCACCAGCCCGCCCATGACCAGCAGCAACCAGGCCTGCTGCGCGGGCTGCCCACCCAGCGTGGCCACGCGTTGCCACAGCGGCAGGTTGCCCGGCACGACCAGCCAGAGGGCCATGCCCCAGATGCCGTGCGCCGGACGCATGCCCGGCTCCTGGCTGCGGTCGGATGGGGCAACAGGGGGGCGACGCGGCGCGGTGGGAAGGACGATGGAGGCGGTGGATGGCGTCTTCACGGTGGTCTGGTCACGAGCTACCAGCACACGCTGGCCCCCGCAGACTAGACAGCCTCGGTTAACCCAGCCTTAAACCGCTTGCGGTGATCGTGCCGCAGAGTGCGCGACAGCGGTTCACCGCCCCGCGAGCGACCAGCGCAAGCTGAATCGCGTGGTCATCGGGGGTTCGCCGGTGTCGCGTTCGAATGCCGCGCCCATCTCTTCGGCCATGCGTTCCACCAGCCGAAGTCCCAAGCCCAGACCGCTGCCGGGCAACGAACCGTGCGGTGCGCCGACACGCTGTCCGTCGTCACTGACCGACACACCCACCGCACCGGGCCGGGCCCAGACTTCCACCTCCACCTGGGTTCCAGCCGGTGTGTGGCGCAGGGCGTTCTCGATCAGATTGCGCAGGGCCAGTTCCAGCAGCAAGGGGGTGGCGGGCACCCGCACCGCCTGCCCGGACCGGACCAGGGACAGCTCGTGCCCGGTGTCGTGACCCTGCGGGGCATGGGCCGCGATCAGCCTGGCCGCCGTCTCGCCCAAGTCGGCACCCTCGGTCGATTTCGCCGTGTCGACGTGGCTGTCTCGGTGCGCCCGGGCCAGGTCCAGCAACTGCGCCAGGATGCGCCCCGCCCGCAAAGACTCCTGCTCCAGGCGCTCCAGCCGTTCGCCACTGGGCTCGCTGCGGGCGGCACGCGCCTGCAGGGCGATCACCGCCAGCGGTGTGCGCAATTCGTGTGCCACATCGGAAGCGAATTCGCGCTCGCGCTGCGCACGCCTTTGCAGCGTGTCCACCAGCGTGTTGATGGCGCTGACCGTGCTGGCAAATTCGCGGAACCGGTGCTCCGCGTCCAGCCGCTGGCCGGCTGCGCTGTCCAGCGCAGCCACTTCGCGGGACAGCCGCTCCAGCGGTCGCAGGCCACGGCGGATGGTCCACCACAGCACCAGCGCGATCAGGGGCAGCACCAGCACGGCGGGTTGCGCCACATGTTCCGCGAGATCCTTGCCCAGCTCGTGGCGCTGCTGCTGATCCATTAGCACCAGCACCTGCCACTGCCGTTCGGCTTCGGCGAACCGGGTGCCATAGGCACGCCAGAGCTGAACACCGCCGGAAGCCTGGAATTTCAGGGTGGCAAAACCTTGCGTTGGCAAGGCACCGTGGGCCAGCCCAGGAAGCATGCCGTGGGTGTCGGTCACCAGCCGGCCGTCCTCCCAGGCGATCACTGCCAAGTTCTGCAAGTACTCGTGATCGGGCCCGGAAGGGCGCTTCAATGCCAGTTGCGGCATCGGGCTGGGCGCGGCCATCCACAGACGGGCCACCGACACCAGCTGCCCGTCGGAGAACTTGCGGGCTTCGTGGAACCCGGTGTACCAGGCCACCGCGATCAGGGTCAGCCACACCACCAGCAGCGCGCCCAGGGCCCAGACCCAGAGGTGCCACCAGAGGGCGCGCCGTGGCCAGGTGGTGGGACGGTTCATCGGGTCTCCGAGGTGCCCGCAGCCAACCCGGGTTCGCGCGGAATGAAATAGCCCACCCCGCGCACGGTGCGGATGAGGGTCTCGCCGAGTTTGCGCCGCAGGTGGTGGATGTGCACCTCGATGGTGTTGCTCTCCACCGATTCGTTGAAACCGTACAGCGCCGACTCCAGCCGCGCCTTGGACAGCACCTGGGGCCGGGCCTGCAACAGCGTGAGCAGCAGCGCGAATTCGCGGCTGCCCAGGCTCACCGGCAGGCCGTCGTGCTCCACGCTGCGCGTGGCCGGGTCGACCACCAGCGCGCCGTACTCCAGCAGCGGCTTGCTGCGCCCGGCCGCCCGACGCAGCATGGCGCGCAGGCGGGCCAGCAGTTCGTTGGCGTCAAAGGGTTTGATCAGGTAATCGTCCGCCCCGCTGTCCAGCCCGCTGATGCGGTCGCTCACGCCGTCGCGCGCGGTCATGATGAGCACCGGCAGGTCCGGGCGCGGCAACTGCCCGCGCGCGGCCAGACCCTCGTCCTGGCGGCGCAGCCGGGCCAGCAGATCCAGCCCGTCGCCATCGGGCAGGCCGAGGTCGAGCACCAGCACGTCGAACGATTCCACGCTCAGCGCGGCCCAGGCGTCTTTCACGCCGCCACAGACGTCCACCGCGTAGCCGGCCTGTTGCAGGGAATCGGCCAGACCACCGGCAATCCCGGCATCGTCTTCCACCACCAAAGCGCGCATGTGTTCTCGGGCTCTGGCCCGCCGTGTCAAAGCTTTCACATTGTCGGCAAAGTGCTTAAGGTTTCCTTAACCTGGACCCGCAAGACTGGCTGCCCATGCCATTCCAACACGCCGCGACGCCCACCCAACCATCGCATACGCCACCTGTGCGACCGGCGCCCCTGGGGCATGCGATCTTGCTCGGCCTCGGCCTGACGCTGCTGTGGGATCTGGCGGGTGCAGACCGGTTGGTGATGCAGGCCATTGGCGGACCGCATGGTTTTCCCCTGCGCGACACCTGGCTGCTTTCCAAGCTGGCGCACGAAGGCCTGCGCCAGGTGGCGGTGCTGTTTTACCTGCTGCTCTGGGCCTGGGTGGTCTGGCCGACGCGCTGGCGGCATGGTCCGGCTGCCCTGTGGACGCTGCCCAGGCACGAACGGCTGAGCGTGGCGCTGCTGGTGACGCTCAGCCTGCTGGCCGTGAGTCTGATCAAGCGCCACAGCCAGACCAGTTGCCCCTGGGAGTTGCAGGCGTTCGGCGGCGCGGCGCGTTATGTGTCGCATTGGGCGCTGGATCAGAGCGACGGTGGCAGCGGCCACTGCTTCCCTGGCGGGCATGCCTCCAGCGGGTTTGCCTTTCTGGCCCTGTGCCTGCCCTGGTTGCAAGCGCCAGCCGGTTGCAACCGTGACCGAGCAGCGGGCTGGCGCTGGCTCAGCGCGGTGTTGATGGCGGGCGCCGTGGCGGGCGTGGCGCAGACCCTGCGCGGTGCCCACTACCCCAGCCACACCCTCTGGACCCTGCTGATCTGCCTGGGTGTCTCCGTGGGCGGGTGGGCCATCGCGGTTCGCCTCTTCCCCGCCCCCATGAACGCCCCGTTCTGACGATCCAGGATCGAACCCGCCACCCCGCCAATGTGGCCGGGTGGGTGAGCAGTCTGCGCCCACCCTGGCGCCCGGTCGCGGTCATGTTGCTGCTGCGGTGGATCAGCCGGTTCGGTCTGGCGGCCTGGCAATGGGAGCGTGTGACCGGCGCCGGTGCCTGGCGCTCGCTCCTGCTGGAGGGCATTCGCTTCGACGGCGTGCTGCTGGGCCTGTTCTGGCTGCTGCCCGCCACGCTGACACCGTGGATGGCCCTGCACGCCAGAAGCCGGGCGTTCTGGCCCGGGCTGCTGCGCGCCTGGGGTCTGGTGGGGTGCTGGCGCTGGCCTTCATGGAGCTGGCCACACCGGCTTTGGTGCCGCAGTACGGCAGCCGGCCCAACTACCTGTTTGTCGAATACCTGGGCCTTGCAAAGGAGGTCGGCGGCACCCCGGTGCGCGATTTTTGGCCGCACCTGCGGGTCACGGCCTTGCTGCTGTCGCTGCTGGCTTTCCTGATCCTGGCACTGTGTGGTCCGGGTACCCTGGGCCACCGGCCCGCCAACCCGGCCACCGGCACGCGTTCGGTGCGCGGCATCGAGGCCGAAGAAAAAGTCGGGAGCGACGTGAAGGCGTTTTTGTCGCGCCCAGCGACGTGGCGCTGTCCAAGTACATGCGGGTGACTGCGGCATCTTCGCCTGCGTGCGGGCGTCACGCGGCAAAATGGCCCCATGCGCAAACCCAAACCCAAACTGCCCCCGGGCTCACCGGACGACACCGAGCACGCGTTCTACGAAGCGCTGCAGCAGGCCGACATCGAACGCCTCATGGCCTGCTGGGCCGACGAGGATGACATCGTCTGCGTGCACCCTGGCGGCCCGCGCCTGGTGGGGCATGCGGCGGTGCGCGCGGCTTTTGAGGCGCTGTTTGCCAACGGCAGCGTGAAGGCCTTCCCTGAAAAATTGCGGCGCCTCGATGCCGGGGGGTGCAGCGTGCACAGCGTGGTCGAGCGGGTGGAGATGATGGGCAACGACGGCCCGCAGCAGGCCTGGGTGCTGGCGACCAATGTGTACAGCAAGACCGCACAGGGCTGGCGCATGGTGGCGCACCACGCCAGCCCGGGCTCGCGCGCCGAGCCCCCCGATGTGATGACCGCACCGCCGGTGCTGCATTGACCCCGGTGTTGGCGACGACGGACTTTGCGCAGCGGTACCGGGCGCCGTGGTGGCTGCCCGGCGGCAACGCCCAGACGGTGTGGGCGGCCCTGAGTGCGCGGCGGCATTTTGGCCCCGCGCCGCGCTGGCAGCGCAGTCGCTGGACCACGCCCGATGGCGACTTCATCGACGTGGACACCGCGCAGCACGCGAGCGTGCCCGGCGCGCCGCTGCTGGTGCTGTTCCACGGGCTCGAAGGATCGTCGGCCAGCCAGTACGCCCTGGCCTTTGCCGACTTCGCCGCGTCGCGCGGGCTGGGCTTGGCGGTGCCGCACTTTCGCGGTTGTTCGGGCGAGCTCAACCTGGCGCCGCGCGCCTACCACTCGGGCGACTTTCACGAGATCGACTGGGTGCTGAAGCGTTTTGCCGCCGAACACCCGGGCCGCCCGCTGCTGGCCGCCGGTGTGTCGCTGGGCGGCAATGCCCTGCTGCGCTGGGCCGGTGAAATGGGCGCCAGCGCGGCGCAGACGGTGCACGCCGTGGCGGCCATCTGTTCGCCGCTGGACCTGGCCGCCGGTGGCCACGCCATCGGGCGGGGCTTCAACCGGCTGGTCTACACCCGCCTGTTCCTGTCGACCATGGTGCCCAAGGCGCTGAAGAAGCTGGAGCAGCACCCCGGCCTGTTCGACCGCGACGCGCTGCTGCGCGCGCGCGACCTGTACGCCTTCGACAACCTGTTCACCGCGCCGCTGCACGGCTTCAGGGACACCGATGACTACTGGGCACGCGCCTCGGCCAAACCGGTGCTGCGCGACATCCGCATCCCGGCGCTGGCGCTGAACGCGCGCAACGACCCGTTCGTGCCCGCCGCCTCGTTGCCGACCCTGGCAGAGGCCGGCGCGCATGTCACGCTGTGGCAGCCCGCGCAGGGTGGGCATGTGGGCTTCCCGGTCTCGTCGGGCACGCTGGGTCTGCCGGGCCATGTGCGGGCCATGCCGCAGGCCGTGGGTCATTGGCTGCTCCAGGCTTTACCCGCCCGCGCCGCCTGCGGCGTCACCCCCCAGTGCGGCGATGCGAGTGGCCCGTCCTGAGCTTGACTCGTCCTGAGCTTGGCGAAGGGTCGAAGGGCGGTTCCACCGCATCCCGGGTGCAGACGGGCGCACCGTTCAAGCCCTGCCTTTCATCGACCAGCACACGAGATGCACCTGAGTTGTAATCCAGGCATGGATGACATCGTCAAGGCGGCCCTCGCCAAATGGCCCAACGTGCCAGACTGTTTCGGCTGGCTCGGGCTGGACGCGCGCGGCCACTGGTACATGCGCGACGACCGTTGCCAGCGCAGCGGGCCTTTTGCCGTGGAGCCGGGCGAGGCGGTGGGGGCCTGCAAGGGCTCGCGGCTGTTGCACGACAAGCTGATCGATTTCATCCACCGCAACTGCGCCGCCGACGAGGCCGGGCAATGGTTTTTCCAGAACGGACCGCAACGGGTGTACCTGGAGCTGGAGGCCACGCCTTTCATCTGGCGCCTGCAGCCCGATGGGCGCGTGCTCGCGCACACCGGGCAGGACGCGGGGATGGTTCACCGCAGCCTGCTGGACGAGCAGGGTCACCTGTACCTGGCGACCTCACTGGGCATCGGCCTGGTGCACACCAGCGACATGGTGCAGGCGGCCGACGCGGTGGAGCAAGGGCAGTGGGTGCCTGAACCGGTGCTGGCGGGCAACCTGCCCGCCGCCTGGGGCTTTGTGCGCAGTCCGCAGCGTCGGCAGGCGGGGGCAGCCCGGCCCTGGCTGGCCGGTACAGCGGGCTGAACGACGGGCTGAACGGGCCGTCACGAACACAAAAGGGCCGGTCAGTGACCGGCCCTTTTGTGGTGCGCGAAGGCTTACTTCAGCGAAGCCAGCATGAATTGCACGGAGGCCCTGATGTCGGCTTCCGAAGCGGTGGAGCCCCCCTTGGGCGGCATCGCGCCCTTGCCCTTGAGGGTGCTGGCGGTCAGGCCATCCACACCGGCACCCAGGCGCGGCGCCCAGGCGGCCTTGTCGCCGAGCTTGGGCGCTCCGGCCACACCGGCCGTGTGGCAGACCGCGCAGGCCTGGTTGTAGAGTGCCTCACCCGCATTGACGCTGGCGGCGGCCGGTGCTGTGGCAGTCGCAGGGGGCGCGGCGGCGGCCACCGGGGCGACTTCAGTGGCGGGTGCGGCGGCGGCGGCGGGTGCGGCACCGGGGGCGGCCGGTGCTGCGGGTTCGGCCAGCTGGCCGCCCGCGGCGTTGGCCAGGTGCACCACGGCGCGACCGAGTTCCAGATCGCTGAACGCGCCGCCACCCTGGGCGCCCATGGCGCCCTTGCCCTTGAGGACCGCAGTCAGCAGGGCGTCGTAGCCCTGGCCGAGGCGGGGCGACCAGGCGGTCGCGTCGCCGAACTTGGGTGCGCCCACCAGGCCAGGCGTGTGGCAGGCTGCGCACTGCGCGGCGTAGACCGCTTCACCGGTGGCTGGCACGCGGTTGGCGTCGCGCAGCTCCACCGAGCCCACGCGCTGGATCCGAATGGCGGTCGCCAGTTCGGGATTCACCGCGCCGGCGGCGGGTTTGTCGCCGGAGGTGACGTAGTACACCAGGCCGATGATGATGAAAACGGGGGCAACAAAGAAGAAGAAGGACGTCCAGAGCAGTTGGGCGGGCGTCTTGATCGGGCCGGTGTGGGAGTCGTGCGCGTGGTCGCTCATGGGGGTCCTCTTGGGTGGCGAATCGGGCCAGTCGGGTGTGCGGTGATGTGCCAGACCGAAGTCCGGGCAGCCCCGGATTATCCTGGAAACCGCAGTTGACCCCGCTCTGTCCGCTGAAAATGGCGATGAACACGGAGAAAACTGGCCACGAAGAGGCGCACCCGCTGGGCGCGGGCGCTACCGACCCGATGGAGCCGCCAGGGAGCGCGCTGGTGTGGTGCTGTGACGAAAAGAGCCAGGAGCCAGCCATCGGCCAGAGCCAGCAGCGACACAGCCACGCCGAGTGGTTCAACTCAGCGTCGTGGCTGAACATGGTCGAAGGCTTCTGCCGCGACAGCACCCATTTCCTTGAGTTTGAGTGTCAGGCTCCAGGTCTTTCGCGCTGACCCCGGCGATGCCCCAGCGGGTCCTGGGCACGTCGTGGCTCCAGGCGCGGATGGTTTCCTTGGGCGCGCCCACGGTCTGGTGCAAAGCCGGGGTGGCTTTTTCGCTCACGGCACGCTTCTGGCCTTCGGTGCGGCCTTCGAGCATGCAGATCTGTGCCAAGGGCATGGCGGCCTCCGGCGGCCTGGGTCAGGCGTTGAGCAGTCCGCGCTCGCGGGCCATGGTCATGGCCGTGTCCTCGATCATGTCTTCCTGGCCGCCGACCATCCTCCTGCGGCCCAGCTCGACCAGGATGTCGCGCGCCGGAAGGCCGTATTTGGCGCCCGCGCGTTTGGCGAACAGCAGGAAGCTGCCATAGACACCGGCGTAGCCCAGCGTGAGTGCGTCGCGGTCGATGCGGATCGGGAAGTCCATGATCGGCACCACCAGGTCTTCGGCCACGTCCTGGATCTTCCAGACATCCACCCCGGTGGGCACACCCATGCGGTCCAGCACGGCGACCAGCACCTCCATCGGCGTGTTGCCCGCGCCCGCGCCCAGGCCGGCGGCGGCGGCGTCGATGCGGGTGGCGCCGCACTCGATGGCGGTGATCGAATTGGCGACGCCCATGGCCAGGTTGTGGTGGCCGTGGAAGCCCAGCTCGGTCTCGGGCTGGAGGGCGTCGCGCACCGCCTGCAGGCGGGCCTTCACGTCGGCGGGCAGCATGTGGCCGGCCGAGTCGGTGATGTAGATGCAGTTGGCGCCGTAGCCCTCCATCAGCCGGGCCTGTTTGACCAGACCTTCGGGGCTGTTCATGTGGGCCATCATCAGGAAGCCGACCACGTCCATGTCGAGCTGGCGGGCGTAGGTGATGTGCTGCTCGGACACGTCGGCCTCGGTGCAGTGCGTGGCCACGCGGATGGTGTGCACGCCCAGGCCGTGCGCCATCTTCAGGTGGTCCACGGTGCCAATCCCCGGCAGCAACAAGGCCGAGACCCTGGCCTGCTTCATCAGCGGGATCACGGTGCCCAGGTACTCCTCGTCGGTGTGGGCCGGAAAACCGTAGTTGACGCTGGAGCCGCCCAGGCCGTCGCCGTGGGTCACCTCGATCAGCGGCACACCAGCGGCGTCGAGGCCGCAGGCTATTGCTCTCATCTGGTCGAGCGTCATCAGGTGGCGCTTGGGGTGCATCCCGTCGCGCAGGGTCATGTCGTGCAGGGTGATTTTGTTCTGGCTCATGGTCTTCTCCTTCAGGCGGCCACGGGCTCAAGCACCAGTTCGCCCTTCAAGATTTCTTCGGCAAACATCTCGGCGGTGCGCGCGGCGGCGGCGGTCATGATGTCCAGGTTGCCGGCGTACTTGGGCAGGTAGTCGCCCAGGCCCTCGACTTCCATGAAGACCGAGACGCGGTTGCCGTCGAAGACCGGGCCGTTGACCAGCTTGTAGCCCGGCACGTACTGCTGCACTTCCTTGATCATGTCGTGGATGGACT
>PNMN01000034.1 GCA_013823655.1 Comamonadaceae bacterium
GCGCCCAGCCCCCAGAACACGCTGGTGCGCAGCAGCACCAGCTCGGCGCGCAGGCGCAGGTTCTCGCTCACCAAGGCGGCTTCGCGCGCGGTCGAAGCCTGCAGCAGTTCGCTGCTGCGTCGCTGCAGGCCACCGATCTGGCGCATCAACACCCCGTGTTCGGCCACCAGTTCGTGTGCGCCGTGTGCGACCGGGCGAAGCCGCTCAGGCAGATCCAGGGCGGCGTGAAAAAAGCGGTGTTCGTTCATGCGAATCTCCCCAGGCGGGTGTGTGAACTGTCAACAGCGGTGACGGCGCCCACCAGCAGTTGCGGGCAGCCGTCGGCATCACGCACCGGCTGGGCCTGCACCTGCCAGACGCGGCGCAGCAGCGCGGGCGTGAGCACCTGCGCCGGGGCACCGCTGGCCTGCAGGCGGCCGTGGTCCAGCACCCAGACGCGGTCGGCGTAGCGCAGCGCGAGGTTGAGGTCGTGCAGCACGGCCAGCACGCCCACACCCTGCTCGCGCGCCCAGCGCCGCACGGTGGCCAGGGTTTCGTGCTGGTGGCGCAGATCGAGCGCGGCGGTCGGTTCGTCCAGCAGCAGCCAGCGGCTGGCGCCGTCGGGTCGCGCATGCCACACCTGGGCGAGTGCTCGCGCCAGCTGCACGCGCGCGCGCTCGCCGCCGCTCAGGCCCAGTACGCTGCGCGTGGCCAGATGGCCCACGTCGGCGCAGGCCATGGCGCTGTCGGCGATGCTGGCTTCGTCCGCCGCCGGCTGCAGGCGGTGCGGGTAACGGCCCAGCTCCACCAGTTCGCGGGCGTGGAAGTCGAACGCGACCGCGCTGTCCTGCGCCAGCAGGGCGCGGCGGCAGGCCAGGGCCTGCGGGTCCAGATCGGCCAGCGGCGCGCCGTCCAGCCAGACCTGGCCCGCATCGGGTCGGCGCAGGCCCGCCAGCACCGACAGCAGGGTGGACTTGCCCGCGCCGTTGGGGCCGAGCAGCACGCCCACTTCGCCCGCGCTCAGGTGCAGATCCAGCCCCTGCAGCAGCACCGCCGTGTCGGCACGCACCGTGATGCCCCGGGCCCCCAGGCCTTGGCCGGTCGCCTCGAACGCTGGCGTGGCTGCCACCTGGCCAGCCTCGCTGTCCGTGTCCAGCCAGTGCGGCAGCTCACCGCCGGGCAGTTCAGCCCAGGCGCTGCGCCAGTCGGGATCGCGCAGGCGGGCGTTCACGCGCCACCTCCGTCGGGCCGCCTGTCGCAGGCTTGGCCGGTGCGACGGCACTGATCGCCGTCGCGCCAGTGGTCGTGGTCGAGCGCGCAGCCGGTGCGGCAGATCACCGCATGCGCCTGCGGCAACTGCCCAGCGGCCCAGGGCGCGGCGGCTGGCGTGGGTGGCCAGGGCTGGGCCGACAGACCGGGCACCAGGCCCCAGGCGGCCCGCGTGTGCTCGATCAGCAGCAGCGCGCTCTGGCGCAGCAGTTGGTCCTGCCAGTGGCGCAGCTCGCGCTGGTGGGCGCGCACCAGCAGCGCGGTGTCGGCCTGCAGGCGCTGGCGCCGCTGCAGCCGGTCCAGGTGCGAGCGCAAACGCCCGCTGTCCATCTCGGTGGCGTCCACCGCTCCGGGCAGGCCCGGGGCGGTGGGGTGTGCAAGGGTGTGGGTCACAGGCGTCTCCCGTGCCCGCTGCGCAGCAGCACCAGAAAGAAGGGCACGCCCACCAGCGCGGTGAGCACGCCCAGCGGCAGCTCGGCGGGCGCGGCCACGGTGCGGGCAACCGAATCGGCCAGCAGCACCAGGCTGGCGCCCAGCAGGGCCGAGCCGGGCAGCACCCAGCGGTGGTCCGGCCCGGCGAGCAGACGCACCATGTGCGGCGCCACCAGGCCAATGAATCCGATGATGCCGGTGGTGGCGGTGACCACGCCCACGGCCAGCGCGGTCAGCACCACCACCTGGCGCTGCACCCGCTGCACCGGCACGCCCAGCAGCACCGCCTGGGCCTCGCCCAGGGCCAGCGCGTTGAGCGGTCCGGCCAGGCGCAGACCCAGCACCAGCGCCACGCTGCACAGGCCACAGACCAGCAGCACCGCGCTCCAGCGCGCACCGCCCAGGCTGCCGAGCAGCCAGAACTGCAGGCTGCGCAACTGCTCGTCGCTGGCCAGATAGCTCAGCAGACCCAGACCGGCCCCGGCCAGCGCGTTGATGGCGATGCCGGCCAGCAGCATCAGGCCCACGCGGGTGCCGCCTTCGCCGCGCGACAGCAGGTAGATCAGCACCGTGACGCCCAGGCCACCGGCAAAGGCCATCAGCACCAGCGTCCAGCTGCCCAGGGCGCGCGGCAGGTCCGGGAACCAGACGGCGCCCAGCACGATGGTGATGCCCGCGGCCAGCGCCGCGCCGCTGCTCACGCCGATCAGCCCCGGGTCGGCCAGCGGGTTGCGAAACAGGCCCTGCATCAGCGCACCGGCCATGCCCAGCCCGGCGCCAGCCGCCAGCCCCAGCAGCAGGCGCGGCAGGCGGATGTTGAAGAACACCAGTTCGGCTGCGCCGCGTTCGCCGGTGGTGTGCCAGGCCGATCCGATCACGCCCGGCAGCTCGCGCAAGGGCAGGCCGTAGGCCCCCTGACCGGCGGCGAACAGCAGCACCGCCAGCAGCAGCCCGCCCAGCGCGAACAGCAGCACAGCACCCGAGCGGCGGCCTGCGATGGGCACGCGGGCAAGGCGCCAGCAGGCGGGTCGGGTCAGGGCCTGGGTCATTGTGGAGTACCTCCGCCCTGCGGGCTGCGGTGCGAGCTGGCTTGGGGGCGGCCCGGCGCGGCGCTCACTGGAGTACCTCCGCCCTGCGGGCTGCGGTGCGAGCTGGCTTGGGGGCGGCCCGGCGCGGAGCCGCCCACGGCGGGCTTCAAGCCATGATCAAAACGGCAGGGGGTTGACACAGGGTGTCTCATGACCCCAGCACCCGCTGGTGCAGTTGCTCGATCACGTCGGGCAGGCGCGGGCCAAAGCCCAGCAGTTCCAGCGCGTCCAGGTGCAGCAGGGACTGGCCGCCCCGGCGGCGCCGGTAGGCCGGTGTCAGCGCCAGCTCGGGGCGTTGCCAGAACTTGTCGGCCCCGCCCACCGCGTCGATGCCTTGTGTCGTCATGAGGATCAGTTCGGGCGCGGCGGCGGCCATGGCTTCGGCGGTCATGGGGCGGTAGCCCTTGAAGCCGCTCATGGCGTTGCGCGCGCCCATGAAACGGATCACCGCATCGGCCGCCGTGCCTTCGCCCGAGACCAGCGGGCTGCCGGTGTGCGACAGCACGAACAACACCCTGGGCGGGTGGCTGCGCTTGCCTTGACTCACTCTGGCTTGCACCGCCTCCCAGCGCGCGTCCAGTTGGCGCTGCAGTGCCCGGGCCTCGGCCTCGCGGGCGGTGGCGCGGCCCACGGCGGCGACCTTGCGGCGCACCTCGTCCCAGCTCTGGTCGGAGGCGATCAGCTCGACCTTCACGCCTGCGCTGCGGATCTGGTCCAGCACCACCGGCGGACCGGCGTCGGTGCCGGCCACCAGCGCGTCGGGCCGCAGCGCCAGCAGGCCTTCGGCCGAGAGCTGGCGCATGTAGCCGACCTTGGGCGTTTTCTGTGCCGCCTCGGGGAACAGGCTGGTGGTGTCGGTGCCCACCAGCAGGTCTTGTGCGCCCAGCGCGTACACCACTTCGGTGATGCCGCCACCCACCGTGACCAGGCGCGGACCACGCGCGCGCTCAGCGCCAGCGCCGCTCGGTCTGGGGCTGGCCGCAGGGGCCGCCTGGCTCCACGCAGGCCCGCCAGCGGCGACCAGCGCCGAGCCAGCCAGGTACACCAGCGCGCGCCGCCGGGGCACGCTGACGGGCGCTTTCGGGGTGGTCAATGGGTGTGGCAACAAGGGTTTCATGTGCATCCAGGACCTTCATGCGGGCACGGCTGCTGCCCCGGCCTCGCGCCACGGCGCCAGCAGATCGCGCCAGCCCTGCAGCTCGGGCTGGCCGGGTTTTCGGGCGCCGAAGAACATCGCCATCAGCTCGCCATCGGCGTCAAACAGTTCGAGCGAGGTCACGGTGCCGTGGTCGCCGGGTTTCTCGACGATCCAGGCGCTGGCGATCAGGTCTTCACGCAGGTGCAGGTTGAAGCCCGGGTCCAGCACGTTGAGCCAGACCTTGCCGTGCACTTCCATGGGCTCAATGCGGTGCACCGGGCCGGTGTGGATCTGGATGCAGCCGGGGCTGCCAACAAAAACCATGATCGGCGTGCCGTCGATGGCCGCACCCTGCAGCAGCTGGCGCACCGCCGTGGTGGCCACCGGACGGGTGAAGCGCCCGCGCGCCAGCGCAAAGGCCTGCTGCCGCTCCAGCCCGTGGCGGCGCAGCAGCCCGAAGAACTGGTGCGTATCGGTCATGCCCGCCCAGTCGTCCAGGAAGGCGCGCACATCGGCCAGCGGCGCCGCTGCTGGCTTGTCCCGGGGTGTCGGCGGGTCAAACACGGTCTCCCGCGCCGGGTCAATGGCGCGGTTGATCAGCTGCTCCCAGGCCATCAGGTCGGTGGCCGGGCGCGGGTAGACCTTGTGCACCGCCGTGCCCTGCCGGTCGTAGAACTGCAGGCTGGTCTGCATCGCGTCGGGGGTGGCGCCGTGCTTCGCTTCGCTGACCGCAAAGCCCGCGTGCCAGTGGCCAAAGAACAGGCGCAGGTCGATGTCTTCGCCCAGCGCCAGCCCGACCGGTCCTTGGGCCGAGAGCTTCCGGTAGACGCCGGTCTTTTCATGCACCGTGCTCTGATTGCGGGTCAGCGCCAGCAACGGGCCGCAAGGCTCCAGCGCCTGCAGCAGGGCCAGCCAGTCGGGCTGGAGCGGCACGGCGCGCAGGGCGTGCTGGTGCACACCGGTGTGGGCCGCCACCGCCGCGCCTTCGCTCAGGCCGATGGCGTGCGCGGCTTCGCGGGCGCGCAGGCCGCGCTGGCGTGCATCGGCAAAACGCTGGCGGGCGTCGGCGGCGCTCACTGGAACACATCCTGGAACACCTTCGCCCTGCGGGCTGCGGTGCGAGCTGGCTTGGGAGCGGCCCGGCGCGGCGCTCACTGGAACACCTCCGTCCGGCGCGGCGCTCATTGCACCACCTCCGGTGTGGCGTGCCACAAGCTGCGTGGCGCGCTGGCGTGCTGTGTCGGCGCGTCTTTTTCCAGCTCCAGCTGCCAGCGCGTGCGCAGGTTGCCCAGCATGGTCTGCATGGGCGCGGAGAGTTGCGGATGGCCCGAGAGAAAGAACAGGTTGGAGACCAGTTTCTTGGCCATCAGCGACCGGTGGGCGCAGTCGGGGGCGGACTGCGCATAGCCCGTCAGCAGGGCCAGGGTGCCGGCCATCAGCGCCTCGACCGACGGCAGGGTGTATTCCTCTTCAATGCAGGGGGCGGTGTGCATGGCATCTCCCGTTGGGGTTGGTTGGGTGTCAGAAATCGGCCACCAGGGCCAGCGCGAAGCTGCGCCCCGGTGCGGTGAAGGCGTCCAGCACCGGTGAGGCGGCATGGATGGCGCGCACCTGGGTCCATTCCCAGTGCTTGCGGTTGGTCACGTTGTGCACCGTCGCGTTGAGCCGCACGCCCTGGCGCACTTGCCACCCGGCCTTCAGGTCCAGCGTGGTGTAGGCCTTGGGTGCGAACGGCACTTGACCGGCAGGCAGCGTGTTGTGGATGTCGCTGATCGACTTTTTTGCCACGTGCGTGAGCCGGGTGCCCAGCGTCCATGGGCCCCGTTTCTGGTCCACACCCAGCATCAGCTGCGCCGGATTGACCGAGTTCAGCGGCTGGTTGAGTCGGGTGTCGCGGCCCTGGGTCTGCCCGTAGGCCAGACGCAGATCGGTGTTCGGACCCAGTGCCAGGGCACCCTTGAGTTCAAAGCCACTGAGACGAACGCGACCCCGGTTGACCGACTGGAACGTCGACGGACTGGCCAGCGTGCCCAGGCCCGACACCAGCACGCCCTCGTCGATGAAGTCTTTGTAGCGACCGGTGAAGACCGCCGCCTCCCAGTTCAGGGCGCCGGTGCGGGCGCGCGTGCCGATCTCCAGGGTGCGACCGCTTTCCGGCTTCAGGTTGGGATTGGGAAGGGTCCGGTAAGGCGCAAAGCCCGTCAGGTTCTCAAAGAAGGCATTGAGCTGCAGCGGGCCGGGCGCCCGAAAGCCGCTCGCCAGGTTGCCAAACACGCTCCAGTCGGGGGCCGGGCGAAAGATCACACCCAGCTTGGGCGACCACGCCGAGCCGGACAGCGATGCGGCGGGCACCGGAAACAGCGGACTGCGGTCCGGCTTGAGGTCAAAGCGGTCGTAGCGCAGCGCCGGTATGACGCTCCAGCGCTCTGTGATGAACTCGCTTTGCACGAAGGCGCTGGCGGTGGTTTCGCGCGTGCGGGGGAAGCGCTTGGTCGGGAAAGTCTCCCCGGCGGGCGGTATCAGGCCGGTGAGCAGGCTGTCCATGGTGGAGGCCATCAGATCCACCCCGTAGACCAGCTTGTGGGCCGCAGCGGCACCCAGCGACCGGGTTTTCTCGGCTTGCAGCACGGTCTGCCAAGTCTTTTCGCTGTAGCTGAGGTCGCGGCTGCGGCTGCGCAGATCGTTCGGCGCGGCGACCCGGCGCTGCTGCTCCAGCGTCACCTGCTGGGCCTTCGACCGCTGGTAGGCCACGGTGGCGCGCAGTTCATCGGCCCAGTCGCTCGCCAGCTTGAAACGCCCGTCCCAGCTCAGCCGGGTGCGCTGCGAATCGTCGTCGGCATCCAGGTCCAGGGTTCGAAAACCCGCCGCCACCGCCTCACGCCCGCTGTACACCTCGGTTTGACTGGACTTGTCCACCTGCTCCAGGGTCAGCGTGTGCTGGTGGCCCGCGCCCGGCGTGAGCACCAGCTTGCCCAGCAGCGCCAGGCTCTTGTCTTGCTGCGGGTTGGGCGCGGTGCGGCTGGCGTTCAGGGCGTGGTTGCTGCCCTGGCTGTCGAGTTCGCTGCTGCGGCCCGCCTGCACGCTGCCCAGCCACTGCAGGGTGTCGCTGGGCGCGCCGGCCAGGGTCAGGCCCAGACCCCGGTGGCGGTCTTCGCTGGCGTGCCGCAGCACCATGCGGCCGCCCAGGCTTTGACCCGCCGGAATCAGTTCTTTGGGCTCGGTGGTGAACATGGCCACCATGCCGCCCAGGCCGTCGGAGCCGTACAGCGCCGAACTGGCAGTGCGCACAATTTCCACGCGCGAAATCAGGCCCAGGTCGTGGTGGTCGCGCCCGAAATCGGCCGCCCCGATCACCCCGGCACTGAATGCGCGCGGCACGCGGATGCCATCGATGGTGAGCAAGATCCGGTTGCCCTCCAGACCACGGATGTTGAAGCCCGCATTGCCGGCCCGCCCGCCCGAGCCCATGACCGCGCCAAAGCGCTTCGGCGCCCGCTGCACACTGACGTTGGGAACATGCCGCACCAGATCGCGGATGTCCTGCACCGCAGCCGGGTCCAGATCGGCGTCGCTGAGCACGTCGATGCGCGTGGGCACGTCTTCCAGCGCACGCTCGCTGCGCGATCCGCTGACGACAACTTCACGCAAGCGCTGTTCGGCAACCTGGGGGCCCGCCTCACTGGCGGGCGCTGGTTGGGCGGCCGCCGTGAAGGGCACGACCCAGGCCAGACAGACCAGCGCGACCCGGTGGCGCAGCACGGTGGGGGCGCACGGCGCAAGCGTGCGCCTGGCAGAGAGAGAGGGGGAAACCGAATAGACGTGCATGCCAAGACCAGCAAAGGGGTTGAAGACGATGGCTGGCGGGGCAACCGACGGCCGAAGTGCCCGGTGCTGGCTGGCGTTGCGAACGATTCCGACCACATCATATGCGAACGATTCGCATTTGACAAGAGAAACATCCCAACCGTGCAGCGCGTCGGGATGAACGGCGCACAATGCCCTGTCATCCCCTCACTACAAGGAGCCGATCATGAAAGGCGACACCCAAGCCATTGCCCACTTGCAGGCCCAGCTCAAGAACGAGCTGACCGCCATCAACCAGTACTTTGTGCACTACCGCATGCTCAAACACTGGGGTCTGGACAAGCTGGCCAAGAAGGAATATTCGGAATCGATTGGCGAGATGAAGCACGCCGACTGGCTGATGGACCGCATCTTCATGCTCGACGGCCTGCCCAACCTGCAGGACCTGGGCAAGCTCAACATCGGCGAAACCGTGCCGGAAATCCTGAACAGCGACCTGGCGCTGGAACGTGCCGCGCAGGCCACCATCAAGGAAGGCGTGGTGCACTGCGAACAGGTGCGCGACTTCGTCTCGCGCGACCTGCTGGTCAAAATCCTGGACGACACCGAGGAGCACATCGACTGGCTCGAAACCCAGCTCGAACTGATCGAGAAGGTGGGCATCCAGAACTACCTGCAGAGCCAGATGGCCGACGCAGACTGACGCGCCCGGGCCAGGGCCGACCTTGCGTCGGCTCAATCCCATGATGATGGTGTGGGTTTTGATTTTTGAATGAGAGCAATTACCATTCTTCAAACCAACACCACCCGCTCCACCCATGATCGTCTGTGTCTGCCGCCGTGTGAACGACAAAGCCATCGCCCAGGCCTCGCGCTGCGGCGCCAGCTTTGACGACATCCAGATCGACATGGGCGTGGCCACCCAGTGTGGTCAATGCGAATCCAGCGCCCGTGCGGTCTGGGCGCAGTGCCGTCCTTCGCAACCCACGGCCCACCTGAGCCTGCACCCCAAAGCCCCCATCAAAGCCTGAGCGCTGAGCGCGCCGATGCGAAGCCGCCCGTGAGGCGGCTTTTTGCTGTGCAAAGCCGGGTTTTCCAGTCCGGCTATCCGGCACAAAATAGCCACCCCAGACAGACCCAGCCTCAGCAAAACCTTGCGGGGTTTTGTTGTGCGTGGAATTAGACTGCGCAACAGACTTTCATATCGCAGAATGACCCGCCAGGAGACCGACGCATGAGCACCGACAACACCGCCGAGAACCAACGCGCCGAACTGCGCCGCGCCGCGCTCGAATACCACCAGTTTCCGACGCCCGGCAAAGTGGCCATTGCGGCCACCAAGCTGCTGACCAACCAGCGCGATCTGGCGCTGGCCTATTCGCCCGGCGTGGCCGCGCCGTGCGAAGAAATCGTCGCCGACCCGAACAACGCCTTCAAGTACACCAGCCGCGGCAACCTGGTGGCCGTCATCACCAACGGCACCGCCGTGCTGGGCCTGGGCGACATCGGCCCGCTGGCGGCCAAGCCGGTGATGGAAGGCAAGGGCGTGCTGTTCAAGAAGTTTTCCGGCATCGACGTGTTCGACATCGAGATCAACGAGAAAGACCCGGACAAGCTGGTCGACATCATCGCCTCGCTGGAGCCGACCTTCGGCGGCATCAACCTCGAAGACATCAAGGCGCCGGACTGCTTCTATGTTGAACGCAAGCTGCGCGAGCGCATGAAGATCCCGGTCTTCCACGACGACCAGCACGGCACCGCCATCGTGGTGGGTGCGGCCCTGATGAACGGCCTGAAGGTGGTGGGCAAAGACATCCGGCAGGTCAAGCTGGTGACCTCGGGCGCCGGTGCGGCGGCGCTGGCCTGCCTGGGTCTGCTGGTGAAACTGGGCCTGCCGCGCGAAAACATCTGGGTGACCGACCTGGCCGGCGTGGTCTACGAAGGCCGCACCGAGCTGATGGATGAAGACAAAATCCCGTTCGCGCAGAAGACCGAACAGCGCACGCTCAGCGAAGTGATCGCCGGTGCCGACATCTTTCTCGGTCTGTCCGCTGGCGGTGTGCTGAAGCAGGACATGGTGGCCAAAATGGCGGCGCGTCCGTTGATCTTTGCGCTGGCCAATCCGAACCCGGAGATCGCACCCGAAGACGTGAAGGCCGTGCGCGACGACGCCATCATGGCCACCGGCCGCACCGACTACCCGAACCAGGTCAACAACGTCCTGTGCTTTCCCTACATCTTCCGTGGCGCACTGGACGCGGGCGCCTCGACCATCACCAACGAGATGGAGATCGCCGCGGTACACGCCATCGCCGAGCTGGCGCAGGCCGAACAGAGCGAGGTGGTGGCGGCCGCCTACGCGGGCGAGAAGCTGGCGTTTGGCCCCGAGTACCTGATCCCGAAACCGTTTGATCCGCGGCTGATGATGAAGATCGCCCCGGCCGTGGCCCAGGCCGCCGCCGACAGCGGCGTGGCGCTGCGCCCGGTGACCGACATGGAGGCCTACAAGCAGCGCCTGCAAAGCTTTGTGTTCGCCTCCGGCACCATCATGAAGCCGATCTACGCGGCGGCCAAAAGCGCGGCAAAGAAACGCGTGGCCTACGCCGAGGGTGAAGAAGAGCGCGTGCTGCGCGCCTGCCAGATCGTGGTGGACGAAGGCCTGGCCCGACCGACGCTGATCGGGCGTCCGGCGGTGATCGCCGGACGCGTCGAAAAATTCGGCCTGCGCCTGAAGGAGGGGCTGGACTACGACGTGGTCAACGTCGAGCAGGACCCACGCTACCGCGAACTCTGGCAGACCTACCACCGGCTCATGGAGCGCAAAGGCGTGACCGAGCAGCTGGCCAAGATCGAGATGCGCCGACGCCTGACGCTGATTGGCGCCATGCTGCTGCGCCGCGGCGACGTCGACGGCCTGATCTGCGGCACCTGGGGCAACACCCAGCTGCATCTGGACTACATCGACCAGGTGATCGGCAAACGCGAAGACGCCACCTGCTATGCGGCCATGAACGCGCTGATGCTGCCCGGTCGCCAGGTGTTTCTGGTGGACACCCACATCAACCACGACCCCACGGCCGAGCAGCTGGCCGAAATCACCCAGATGGCGGCGCGCAAGATCATGCGCTTTGGCATCACACCCAAAGCCGCACTGCTCTCGCACTCCAACTTTGGCTCCAGCAACCTGCCCGGCGCGGTCAAAATGCGCGAGGCCCTGGCCATCCTGAAAACGAACGCACCCTGGCTGGAAGTGGACGGCGAGATGCACGGCGATGTGGCGCTGGACGCCGATGCCCGGGTGGCGCTCATGCCGCGCACCACCTTGCACGGCGCCGCCAACCTGCTGGTCTGCCCCAACATCGACGCCGCCAACATCGCCTACAACCTGCTCAAGACCGCGGCCGGCGGCAACATCGCCGTCGGTCCCATGCTGCTGGGTGTGGGCCAACCGGTCCACATCCTGACCGCCAGCGCCACCGTGCGCCGCATCGTCAACATGACAGCGCTCACCGTGGCGGAGGCGAACGTGCATCGATGATGCGCAGAGAAAAAGCAAGCGCTAACTTTTTTTCACATCTTCGAGCCTCCTGATTGCCTGTTTATTCAGCAATCGCTTGCTATTTTCAAAGGGTTCAGGCACACTCGCGGGCTTGAATGACAGGGTTAACCCACCCACCAGAGTCGCCGCAAAGACCGTTTTTGCCCGACTCTCCCGGTCGGTTGACCGCATCAGGAACAGGGAATTTCATGGGTCTGAAACAGATCCGGACGGGCAAATGGGGGGGCAAACTGGCCAGCGCTGCGGTGTTGGTCGTGGCGCTGTCGGCCATGGCTGGCACCTTTTTGGTGCAGGCCCGGTCTTCCACCCAACACGCACTGCCCGAATCGGTGGTCGCTTCCGTGGCCCTCACCGGCTTGCCCGTGCAGGGTCGTGAGGTGCTGGAGCAGATTCACCAGGGTGGCCCCTTCCGGTACGAGAAAGATGGCACCGTGTTTGGCAACCGTGAGCGCTTGCTGCCAGGACAGAAGCGGGGCTACTACCGTGAATACACGGTACCCACCCCGGGACTGCGGCACCGGGGAGCGCGCCGGATCGTGTGCGGCGGCGCAAAGCCCCAAGCCCCTGATGCTTGTTATTACACCGAAGATCACTACAGCAGCTTCAGGCTGATCGTGCAGTGATCCGGCGGTGATGTGAATGGATTTTTAACCTTGACCTTTGAAAGAGACGCGGAGATGGACACACCACTTCGTAACGTGCGACCCAACATCGTGCAGTCGATTCGCGCTTACGGCGTGAAGGAACTGCAAGGCGCAGCCGAACAGCTGGGCCACCACTTCCTGTACGCCAACCTGGCCAAGGCGCAGAGCAAGCAGGACGTGCTCGAACTGATCGCGGCGCAGTACACCTTGCCATCGCACTTCGGCAAAAACTTCGACGCACTCTACGACTGCATGACCGACATGGTCCACAAGTCGGGGCCGCAGACCGGTTTCATCGTCGTGCTCGAGCACATACCGGCCAACAGCAAGTTCGACAAGGAAGCACGCGAGCAACTGCTCGACATCTTCCGCGACACGGCCGACTACTGGAGCGACCGCAAGATCCCGTTCCGCTGCTTCTACTCGTTCTCGGTCGCCCGTGCGCCCAAGGGCGAAGAGCCGATCGAGATCGAGAACGAAGAGCCCATGCCGACGGACAAAATCCTGGACGTGAGCCCGATGGCACTGCGCATGAGCAGCCCGTTCAACGCCGGTTACTGGTTGACGGCCGCTTGACGCCCCCCGCGCCGCGCCTGCGGCGCGTCACCCCCCACTGGGGGGCAACACCTGCGGCCTGGCAGAGCCAGTTCCGCGGTGTTCTGGGCAAAGAAAAGCCGCTGCATCGCAGCGGCTTTTTGGCGTCTGTGCTTGCGCTATTGCACTGCTTGCGCGAGCGCCACGTATTCGTGCACCGGCACTTCTTCGGCGCGGCGCTGCAGGTCGAAGGCACCGGCGAAGTCCCGCGCTTCCAGCCATTTGCCGAGTGTGTTGCGCAAAATCTTGCGGCGCTGGCTGAAGGCGGTCTGCACCAGTTCACCGTACAACTTCAGGTCAATGGTCGGCGGCTCGGCCAGCGGGACCATGCGCACGATGGCGCTGTCCACGCGCGGCGGCGGATCGAAGCTCTCGGGCGGCACGAACAGCACGTTTTCCATCGCATAGCGCCACTGCAGCATGACCGAGAGGCGGCTGTAGTCGGCGGTGGCGGGGGCGGCCACCATGCGGTCGATCACTTCCTTTTGCAGCATGAAATGCTGGTCCCGGACCACATCCACATGGTCGAGCAGGTGGAACAGGATCGGCGTGGAGATGTTGTAGGGCAGGTTGCCGACGACACGCAGCTTCGGAACCCCCATGCGGGTGGCGAGGGCGGCAAAGTCCACCTTGAGCACGTCCGACTCGATCACGTTGAGCTGCGGATGCTCGCGCAGCCGCAAGGCCAGGTCGCGGTCGAGTTCGATGACCGTCAAATGACCGAGCCGCTCCACCAGCGGCTGGGTCAACGCGGCCAGGCCGGGGCCGATCTCCACCATCGGGTCGCCGGGCTGTGGCGCGATGGCGCGCACGATGGCATCGATGATGCCCGCGTCGCTCAGGAAGTGCTGGCCGAAGCGCTTGCGCGCAATGTGCTTCATGCGCGGGGGCGTCTGCCATGGCGGCGCAAGCTGCTCACGGCTGCGGCGCTTCGCGGTATTCCACGAAGGCGCGCCCGCGCGCGTCCTGCGTCCAGCTTTCCAGCGCCGCAGCGGCCTTTTTCTCGCGCACCAGACCACGCACGATGTCGCGCTGCTCGCGCTCGCTCATCGCAACCTGGCGGCGCTCGTCGACCCGGATCAGGTGCACGCCGAAACGCGACACCAGCGGCGCCGACACGTCCCCCGGGCGCAGCCGGTTCATGGCTTCTTCGAATTCGGGCACGAACTGCCCGGGACTGGCCCAGCCCAGCTCACCGCCTTCGCGGGCCGAGCCATCCTGGCTGTGTTCGCGCGCCAGGGCTTCGAAACCGGCCTTGCCGGAGACGATCTGTTCGCGGTACTGGCTGAGGCGGTTGACGGCGTCGGTCTGGCTCAGCTGGGGGCCCGGGCGCAGCAGGATGTGGCGCGCGCGGGTCTGGGTCACGTTGACGTCGGGCAGGCCCGCCTGGCGTTTGTCCAGCAGCTTGAGCACGTGAAAGCCGGCCGGGCTGCGAAACGGCCCGGCCACCTCACCGGCGCTCAGTGCGCGCGTGTTGTCCACGAACAGCGCGGGCAGGCGGTCGGCGGTGCGGGGGCCGAACAGGCCCCCGTTTTCGCGCTCCGGCGCGTCGGAATATTCGCGTGCCAGGGCACCGAAGTCGTCGCCCTGGCGGGCGCGGTCGGCCGCGCGCTGGGCACGCGCCTGCAGGGTCTTGACCTGTTCTTCGCTGGCGCCTTCGGGCACTTTGACCAGCACGTGTGCCAGGTTGAGTTCCAGCTGGCTCAGGTCGCTGCTGCTCTTTTGTTCGCGGATGAAATCGTCGATGTCGCTTTCGCTCACGCGCACCCGCGCTTCGACCTCGCGCTCGCGCAGCTGCTGCAGCAGGATCTGGCTGCGCAGTTCGTTGCGCAGGCGGTTCAGGTCCATGCCTTCGGCCACGACCCGGCGCCGGAATTCGTCCAGGCTGAGCTGGTTCTGCGCGGCAATGGCCTGTTCGGCCTGGGCGAGCATCGCCTCGTCCACCCGCAGGCCGAGTTCGCTGGCCTGTTGCAGCAGGGCACGCTCGGTCACGAGCTGCTCCATCACCTGGCGCACCAGTTCTTCGCGCGGCGGCAGGGCCGCACCCTGCTGCGCGAGCTGCTGCTCCACCCGCAGCAGGCGTTGCCGCACTTCGAAGTTGGTGACCGGTTCGGAGTTGACCAGGGCCACGATGAAATCGACCGTGCGTGGCCCCTGCGCTGCGGCTGCGTTGCCCTGCAGCCTGAGCTGGCCCGAAGGTTTCAGGGACTGCGCCTGTGCCGACACGGCCCAGAGCACGGTCGCCGCACACAGTGCCAGCGTGGCCACGCGGGTGAAAACGGAAAGGCGTTCAGTCATATTGTTGGAACCGGCTCGGCGGGTTGATGTCTTCACGCAGGTACTGGTAGCGAGGCACATTCTCTTTGAGGGTCTTCAGCGGGTTGGAGCCAATGCGCGAAAAACCGTTGAATTCGAGCTGGAACAGCACGCGCTGGTTCGCGCTGGAGGTGCCGGTCTGCAGGCGTTCGAGGACCAGGCGAGCGATCCAGCAGCCCGCATCGTACTCAAACCCGGCCACCAGATCGACGATCTTCGAATCGGGCACGCTGTAGTTGATGCGCCCCACGCTGTACCACTGCCCTGGGCCCAGGCCACGGCCGGTGCTGCGCTCTTGCGCAGGCGTGCCCCACAGGTCCGACAGCGGCCATTGCCAGCCGACGTCGAACTGCTCGCTGGTGCCGCGCTGCAAGCGGTAGGCGGCGCTGAGCACCCGGTAGTTGCTGGGCGTGTAGCTGCCGCTGAGGGTGGTGCGCACCGAGCGCTGGTCGGACGGCCTGAACTGCACGGTGGCGTCGGTCGCCCAGCGCGGGCTCCACCGCACGCGCGCGGCCATCAGCACATCGCTGAATCGCTCGGTCACCGGGTCGCCACCGGCCAGCCCGCTGGCGTTGGGCAATACCACGGTCTGGTCGCGCAGCAAGTAACGCTGCGCCAGCCCCAGCTGCACCACCTCGGCCCCGGTGACGGGATGCAGCAGGCGCGAGCTGGCCCCCAGGGTGAGGGCGCGCGTGTCTGAAATGCGGTCGTGCCCACCGAACACGTTCTCGCTGTAGATCGAGGCGAGGTTGAAATCGTTGGCGGCCGAGTCGTAGTTGGGCAGCAGGCGCTGGTCGCGGGTCGGCGTCCAGGTGAGGAAGGCGCGCGGCTCCAGCGTCTGGGTGAAGTCGCGCCCCAAGTAGCTGGCGCTGCGCTCGAACACCATGCCACTGTCCACACTGAGGGTGGGCAGGGCGCGCGCGGCACTGCGCGCGCCGTTGGAGAGGGCTTCGTCAAACCGGTACTGGGTCCCGTGCAGCTGCAGGCGCGGCACCAGGTGCCAGCCCGGCGTTTCCCAGCGGTGGCCGATGCGCGCAATGGCCAGCGAGCGCGCGCCGTTGACCTGCCCGGTCAACGCCGGGTCGGACTGGAAGCGCGTGTGGTCGGCCTGGAGCGACCACTCCCAGCCGCGCAGACCGGCAAAGCGCTGGTGGTCCTGCGCGAACCGCAACGCCAGCGCAGGCAGCCGGTCGTAGGGTGGCACGATGGGCGAGTCCAGGTCCTGCAGCGTCTGCCAGCGGTGGACACCGGCGCTGAAGGCCCAGGGGCCCTGATTCCAGTTCAGCACCGCCTCGCTGGCCAGCAGGCGCGAGGTGAGCGAGGTGCTGCTGCGCGGGAAATCGCGCCAGTAGTTGTCGTCGCTCACGCGGTTGATGTTGAGCCGCGCGCCCAGCGGGCTTTGCAGGTTCAGCAGGCGCAGGCCCGGTCCGGCCTGCAGGCTTTGCTGGTGCTGCAGGGAATAGCCCCAGCGGTCGGCGTTGCGCAGGCGGTCGTTGGGCATGAAAGCCGCTCGCAGCTGGCCGTTGTAGGTGGGCTGCAGGTAGCGGAACTCGCCACCCAGGTCCACCCCGCGTCGGCTCATCAGGGTGGGGTAGAGCGTGGCGTCGAAGTGGGGCGCCAGGTTCAGGTAGTACGGCAGCGTGAGTTCCAGACCGCTGACGTTGTCCAGGTTGATGGTGGGCGGCAGCACGCCGCTTTTGCGCTTGTCGGTCAGTGGAAAGCTCAGGTAGGGCCAGCCCAGAATCGGCACGCCCTTGAACTCCAGCACCCCGCCCAGCGCTGTGCCCACCTCGCTGGCATGGTCCAGCTCGATGCGGCTGGCGCGCAGCAGCCAGTCGGGCATCCAGGCCGCGCCGGGTGTGCGCGGGCAGGTCGAGTAGCGCGCATCGTGCACATCCGCCCTGTCTTGCCCCAGAAAGTTCACCCGGCTGGCATCCCCATGGCCGTCGCTCTGCAGGAGTGAAAACGTCGGCTGCACGAAGTGGCCCTGGTGGGTGTCCACGTTGAGCCGCAGCTCCGGGCCTTCGAAGCGGTTGCCGCTGCGGTTGATCAGCACGTTGCCCTGCGCGAGCGCATCGTTGCTGCGCTGGTCGAATTCAAGCCGGTCGGCCTTGATGACGGTGTCGTGGCGGCGCAGTTCGGCGCTGCCCTCGATCACCACCACGCCGTCGGTCTGGCCGTGCATGCGCTCGCCCGAGATGAAGCTCGGCACGTCGCGCCGCACCGCTTCGGGCAAGGTCTCCAGCAGTTGCGTGCTCGGCTGGAGCACCGCAGGCGGCTCCACACCAACCGGGGACTGCGCAGACGCCAGCCCGGGCACGCCCAGCGCCAGCAGCCCGAGCAAACCCAGCACACCACGGCCCACCGGCGTGGGCGTGAACACCGGGGTCCGGTGGGGTGCGGGGGCCGGGCAGGCGGTGCGGCGGTTCAAGGGGATGATGTTGGTGACAGGGTCTGCCACCCTCGCGGGACACCGGCAGACCCGCGCCTTTGAGAGGGCGGTGGCGAGAGGGCGGTGGCGCAGCGGCCTGGGCCGCCGCACACGGGTTTTAGAATCTGCGGCGATTATCCTATGCCCACCGCTGCGGCGAACCGCCCGCACACGCCTTCACCACCCACCACCCCTCGCCCATGACCCCGAACCCCAACGCCGTTCCGTGGGCCGACCCCCAGCGCGAAGCCGCCTGCCACGCCTGGCTGCTGGGCTTGGCCGGCAGCCAGGGTCTGCGTCCGCAAACGCTGCGCCCGGCCTCGGCCGACGCGAGCTTTCGCCGCTACCTGCGGGTGGACACGGTGGACGGCGCGAGCCGGATCGTGATGGACGCGCCGCCGGAGAAGGAAAACTGCCGCCCCTTCGTGCAGGTGGCCGACCTGATGAAGGACGCCGGCCTGCTGGTGCCACAGATCCTGGCCTGGGACGAACCGCAGGGCTTCATGCTGCTGAGCGACCTGGGTGCGCAGACCATGATGGAACAGATCGACGCCACGAACCCGCAGGCCAACCACGCGCGCTACCTGCAGGCGGTGGACACCCTGCTGGCCTGGCAGCTGGCGTCCCGGCCCGGCGTGCTGCCGGCCTACGACGAGCCGCTGCTGCGCCGCGAGCTGCAGCTGTTCCCCGACTGGTACCTGGCGCAACACCGCCAGACCACGCTGCAGGGCAAGGACGCAGAAACGCTGAGCAAAGCCTTCGACAGCATCGTCAAACGTTGTCTCGCCGCCCCCAGCGTCTACGTGCACCGCGACTTCATGCCGCGGAATCTGATGATCCCTGGAGACGACGCCCCCACGCTCCCCGCTGCGCGTGGTTCGCTGCCCCCCGAGGGGGCTGTTTCGCCTTGGGGCGGCCCGGCGGCGAAA
>PNMN01000035.1 GCA_013823655.1 Comamonadaceae bacterium
GCGATCGCCAAGAACCGCGACCTGATGGGCGCCACCGACCCCAAGAAGGCCGCCGCCGGCACCATCCGCGCCGACTTCGCCGACAGCATCGACGCCAACGCCGTGCACGGCTCCGACGCCCCCGAAACCGCTGCCGTGGAAGTGGCTTTCTTCTTCCCCGGTCTGAACGTGTACTCGCGCTGATCCGCGCGAACGCCATGACATGACGGTCAACCTGCTCGACTTCGATCTCGAGGGCTTGGCCGCCTTTTGCGAACAGCTGGGCGAAAAGCGCTTCCGCGCCGTCCAGCTGTTTCGCTGGATTCACCAAAAGGGCGCCGCGCGCTTTGACGAGATGAGCGATCTCGCCAAAAGCCTGCGCGAAAAGCTGCCCTCGGTCTGCACCATCACCGGCCTGCCGGTGCTTTCGCGGCAGGACTCTGCCGACGGCACCATCAAGTGGCTGTTCGATGTGGGCGACGGCAACGCGGTCGAGACCGTGTTCATTCCCGAGTACGGCGACGCCGGGCCGCCCCAAGGCGCCGTACCACCCCCTCGGGGGGCGTGCACCACAGGCGGACAGGGGGCTCCGGCCCTTGACCGGGGCACGCTCTGCATTTCCTCCCAGGCTGGCTGTGCCGTGGGCTGCCGCTTCTGCTCCACCGGCCACCAGGGCTTTTCGCGCAACCTCACCACGGGTGAGATCCTGGCGCAGCTCTGGCATGCCGAACACTTCCTGCGCAAGCACCTGAACGTGAAAGAGCGTGTCATCACCAACGTGGTGATGATGGGCATGGGTGAGCCGCTGCAGAACTACAGCGCGCTGGTGCCCGCATTGCGCGTGATGCTGGACGACCACGGTTACGGCCTGTCGCGCCGCCGCCTGACGGTGTCCACCTCCGGCGTGGTGCCCATGATGGACCGCCTGGCGCAGGACGTGCCGGTGGCGCTGGCGGTGTCGCTGCACGCGCCGAACGACGCGCTGCGCGACGCGCTGGTGCCGCTGAACCGCAAATACCCGCTGGCCGAACTGCTGGACGCCTGCCTGCGCTACCTGCCGACCGCGCCGCGCGACTTCATCACCTTCGAGTACTGCATGCTCGACGGCGTGAACGACCGGCCGGAACACGCCCAGCAACTGCTCAGGCTGGTCAAGACGCACGGTGGCCGTGGCGTGCCGTGCAAAATCAATCTGATTCCCTTCAACCCGTTCCCGGACTCCGGCCTCCAGTGTTCGCCGCGTGCGGTGGTGCTGAAGTTCGGTGACATCCTCAACGCGGGCGGGGTGGTCACCACGGTGCGCAAGACCCGGGGCGACGACATCGACGCCGCTTGTGGTCAACTCGCGGGCGACGTGCTGGACCGCACCAACGCCGCGCGCCGCCTGGCCCGGCGCCGGGCGGTCGAGCAACCGATCCGCGAGCAACCGATCCGTTTCGTGGGGTCTTCCCAGCACCAGGCCAAGGACAAACAGCCATGACGCAAACGCTTGCATCGGTATCCGCTGGGCGCCGCCGCGCCGCGACATCGCTCGTCTGGACGTGTTTCACGCTGGCCGCCTTGCTGTTGCTTTCGGTATCGATGTCCGGCTGTGCCGCCGGGGCTTCTTCGGGCAGTGCCTCCACCGTCGAACCGGTCACCGAGTCCGACGAGCCCGAGTCGCGCAAGCGTGCCCGTCTGCGCCTGGAGCTGGCCTCGGGCTATTTCGAGAATGGCCAGACCGCGGTGGCGCTGGACGAGATCAAGCAGTCGCTCGCGGCCGACCCGGCCTACGGGCCAGCCTTCGTGCTGCGTGGTCTGGTCTACATGCGCCTGAACGACAGCCGCCTGGCCGAAGACAGTTTCAAGCGTGCGCTGCAGATCAATCCGCGCGATCCCGATGCGCTGCACAACTATGGCTGGTTTGCCTGCCAGCAGGGGCGGCACAAAGAGGCCATCGATTTTTTCACCCGCACCCTCGCCAGCCCGGTGTACGGTGGTCAGGCCAAGACGCTCATGGCCAAGGGCGTCTGCCAGACCCGCATGGGGCAGTTCTCGGAAGCCGAAGGCAGTTTTGCCCGGTCCTACGAACTCGATGCGGCCAACCCCATCACCGGCTACAACCTGGCTTCGCTGCTGTTCCGGCGCGGCGAATTCAGCCGTGCGCAGTTCTACATCCGGCGTCTGAACAACTCCGAGCTGGCGAACGCCGAGACCCTGTGGCTGGGCATCAAGGTGGAGCACCGCCTGCGCAATGCCGAGGCCGAGCAGCAACTGGCCCAGCAACTGTCCCGCCGTTATCCGAAATCGCGCGAATGGGCCGCTTACCAGCGCGGAGCCTTTGATGAATGAGCCCCGGTCCGTGACATCTTCCGGCATCCCCGCGTCAGACACACCGGTGTCCCGCCCGGTGCTGCTGCGCCAGTCGCGCGAGGCGGCTGGCCTGCACATTGCCGCGCTGGCGGCAGCGCTGAAGGTGCCGGTCAGGAAGCTGGAGGCGCTGGAAGCGGGGCGTTACGACGAGTTGCCGGACATGACCTTCGCGCGCGCACTGGCGTCCAGCGCCTGCCGCCAGCTCAAGATCGACCCGGCCCCGGTGCTGGAGCAGATTCCCTTGGGCCATTTGCCTCAACTGGGGGACTCGCCCCAGGCCATCAACACCCCGTTCAAACACGCACAGGACCCGGTGCCGCTCAACCCCATGGGCTGGCTGTCGCGTCCGGCCGTGCTGGGTGCCATTGCCCTGCTGCTGGGCGCGCTGGTGCTGGTGTTCATGCCCAGCATGGAGACCGCACCGTCGCCGAGCCCGGTCTTGCCACCGGGTGGTGCGGCCACCTCATCGGTGGCGGTGAGTGAGCCGGTGCCCGCCGCCGCACCCGCCAGCCCGGGCGAACGGCCTGTTCCACAAGTTCCACCTGTTCCTGCGGTGGCTGCACCCGTTGTCGCACCGACCGCAGCGGTCGGGGTCTCCACTGCGCCGCTGGTGAGCGTGACCAGTGTGGCCGAGGTCGCCACGCTCACGCCGCAGCCCGGTGCTGCCAGTCTGCTGAACATTGCCGCCACCGGCGAGTCCTGGGTCGAGGTGGTCAATGGATCGGGCAGCGTGGTCATGCAGCGCATGCTGAAGACGGGCGACGTGATCGACTTTTCAAGCACGCCGCCGTATTCGGTGGTGCTGGGGCGGGCCGACGCAGTCCGCGTCACCGTGCGTGGCCAGTCTTTTGACGTGATGCCCTATGCCCGCAACAGCGTGGCCCGTTTTGAGGTGAAGTGAACATGGAGTCTGCCGCCAAGTCGTTCCTGGATGACGTGCCCATTGCGCTGGCCGGTCCACCCGTGCGCCGCAGCCGCCAGAGCACCGTGGTCTGGGGTTCGAACCGGGTGACCGTGGGGGGCGACGCGCCGGTGCGCGTGCAGTCCATGACCAACACCGACACGGTCGATGTCATCGGCACCGCGATCCAGGTGAAAGAGCTGGCCCAGGCCGGTTCCGAGCTGGTGCGCATCACCGTCAACACCGACGAGGCCGCCGCGGCCGTGCCGCACATCCGGGAGCAACTCGACCGCATGGGCATCAGTGTGCCGCTGATCGGCGACTTCCATTACAACGGCCACAAACTGCTGACCGATCACCCGGCCTGTGCCGAGGCGCTGTCCAAGTACCGCATCAACCCCGGCAACGTGGGCAAAGGCGAGAAGGGCGACCGCCAGTTCGCACAGATGGTCGAAATCGCGGCGCGGCACGACAAGGCCATCCGCATCGGCGTGAACTGGGGCAGCCTGGACCAGGACCTGCTCGCGCGCCTGATGGACCGGAACACGCAGCGTGCACAGCCCTGGGACGCCCGCCAGGTGATGTACGAGGCGCTGATCACGTCGGCGCTGGATTCGGCGAAAAAGGCCGAAGCCATCGGCCTCCATGGCAGCAACATCACGCTGTCCTGCAAGGTCAGCGGTGTGCAGGACCTGATCGCCGTCTACCAGGAACTGGCCCGCCGGTGCGACTACACGCTGCACCTGGGCCTGACCGAAGCCGGTATGGGCACCAAGGGTACAGTGGCTTCGACTGCGGCCTTGTCGGTGCTGCTGCAGCAGGGCATTGGCGACACCATCCGCGTCTCGCTCACGCCGCAGCCGGGCGAGTCGCGCACGCAGGAGGTGGTGATCGCTTCCGAAATCCTGCAATCCCTGGGCCTGCGTGCCTTTGTCCCCAGCGTCACCGCCTGCCCGGGTTGTGGCCGCACCACCAGCACCACCTTCCAGGAACTCGCCAAGCAGATCGACGACTACCTGCGCTCGTCCATGCCGCTCTGGCGCGAACGCTATCCCGGGGTGGAGAGCCTGAAGGTGGCGGTGATGGGCTGCATCGTCAACGGACCCGGCGAAAGCAAGCACGCCGACATCGGCATCAGCCTGCCCGGTACCGGCGAAGCACCCGCCGCGCCGGTGTTCATCGACGGCCAGAAGGCCATGACGCTGCGGGGCGCCGACATCGCCCGCGAGTTCCAGGACATCGTCGAAAACTACATTGAAAAGCGGTTCGGCGTTTCGGCCTGACCACCGGCGTGGCACAGGCCGCGTCTTCACCTGACAAGCATCCATGGCAGAAAAACTCAGTGCCGTCAAAGGCATGAACGACATTGCGCCCCCGGTGTCTGCACACTGGGAGTGGCTGGAAGACCAGCTGCGCACGCTGATGCAGCGCTACGGGTACCGCAACCTGCGCACCCCCATCGTGGAGCCGACGGCGCTGTTCGTTCGTGGCCTGGGCGAAGTGACCGACATTGTCGAGAAGGAGATGTATTCCTTCGAAGACCGGCTCAACGGCGAGCAGCTGACGCTGCGGCCGGAGAACACCGCCGGCGTGGTGCGCGCGGCGGTCGAGCATTCGCTGCTGTACGACGGCGGCAAGCGCCTGTACTACATGGGGCCGATGTTTCGCCACGAACGCCCGCAGCGTGGCCGCTACCGCCAGTTCCACCAGTTCGGCGCCGAGGCGCTGGGCTTTGCCGGACCGGATGTGGACGCCGAGCTGATCGTGCTGGCCTGCGACCTCTGGGCCGAGCTTGGCCTGGAAGGCATCGAGCTGGAGATCAACAGCCTGGGCCAGCCCGCCGAGCGTCTGGCGCACCGCGCGGCGCTCATCAGCTACCTGCACGAGCACGCCGATCTGCTGGACGAAGACGCCCGTCGCCGCCTGCACAGCAACCCGCTGCGGATTCTGGACACCAAGAACCCGGCCATGCAGGCCCTGGTGAACGGCGCACCGCACCTGATGGCCTTCCTGGGGCATGAGTCGCTGGACCACTTCAACCGCCTGCGCGCGCTGCTGGACGCGCAGGGCGTTGCCTACCGCATCAACCCGCGCCTGGTGCGCGGCATGGACTACTACAACCTCTCGGTGTTCGAGTTCGTCACCACCCAGCTGGGCTCGCAGGGCACGGTCTGCGCCGGTGGCCGCTACGACGGCCTGTTCGATCAGATCGGCGGCAAGGCCGCGCCCGCCGTGGGCTGGGCGCTCGGCATGGAGCGCATTCTGGAGCTGCTCAAAGAGCAGGGCAAACTGCCCGCACAGCCGGTGCCCGACGCCTACGCGGTGGTGCCCGATGGCGCCGCTTTGCCGCAGGTCATGCAGCTGCTGCGCGAACTGCGTCGCCAGGGCGTGAACGTGCTGATGCACGCGGGTGGTGCCGAGGGCATGGGCAGCATGAAGTCGCAGTTCAAGAAAGCCGACGGCAGCGGTGCCCGTTTTGCGCTGATCTTTGGCCAGCAGGAGCTGGCCCAGGGCATGGTGGCGGTCAAACCGCTGCGCGCGCCAGCCGACGGGCAGGCCCCGGCTGCTCAAACGCTGCAAGCGCTGGCCGATCCGGCTGCCTGGGCCAGCAGCCTGCGCAGTGCCTGACGCAGATTACGCCCGACCTACAATCGCCCGAACCGACATTCATACACGCACATGGCCAAACACCTCGACCTTGAAGAGCAGGAACAGCTCGATCAGCTCAAACACTTCTGGGCCCAGTACGGCAACCTCATCACCTGGGTGCTGATCGCCGTTTTTGGCAGCATCGCCGCGTGGAATGGCTGGAACTACTGGCAGCGCAGCCAGGCCGTCAAGGCCGCAGCGCTGTACGACACCATCGACAGTGCCGCAGCGGCGCGGGATGTCGACAAGATCGGCCAGGCGCTGGCCGAGATGCAGGACCGCTTTGGTGGCACCGCTTTTGCCGCGCAAGCTGCCCTGCTCGCCAGCAAGACGCTGTTCGAGGCCGACAAGGCCGACGCGGCCCGCAGCGCGCTGGTCTGGGTGAGCGAGCAAGCGTCGGACGACGCCTTCCAGGCCGTGGCGCGCCTGCGCCTGGCGGCGCTGGACATGGAAGCCAAGGCCTACGACCAGGCACTCAAGACCCTGGACGCCCAGATGCCCAAGGCCTTCGAGCCCCTGGCCGCTGATCGCCGGGGCGATGTGCTCATGGCCCAGGGCAAGACCGAAGAAGCCCGGGTGCAATACGAAGCCGCCTGGCGTGGTTTCAGCGACCGCACCGACTACCGCAAGCTGGTCGAAGTCAAACTCGCCTCGCTGGGGGTGGACGTTGCCACCCTCAAGCCTGCTGCGGAGGCCGCACGGTGAACGCCCTGCTCCGACCGAAACCCCGTGCCTGGCTGGTGCTGGCTGTGCTGGTCACCCTGGGTGCCTGCTCCTCCAGCCCGGACAAGCCCCGACCGTCCGAACTGCCGCCAGTGGCCGCGCTCATGGGCACGCGGCTGGTGTGGTCGGTGCAGGTCGGCGCTGCGCAGGGCGCCGTGGTGCCGCGCGCCGTGGGCGAGCGCGTCTTTGTGGCGGGGGCGGGCGGCAGTGTCGCTGCGCTGGACGCTGAGAACGGCCGCGACCTCTGGCGCGTCAACCTGAACACCCCCCTGGCGGCGGGCATCGGCACCGATGGCGAGACCGCAGCCGTGATCACCCAGAACAACGAACTGGTGGCCATGGCGGCCGGCCAGGAACTCTGGCGGGTGCGTCTGTCGGCGAGTGCCTTCACCGCGCCGCTGGTGGCCGGGCGCCGGGTGTTTGTGCTGACCGCTGACCGCCGTGTTTCGGCCTTCGATGGCCAGACCGGTGCGCGCCTGTGGAGCCAGGCGCGCCCGGGCGAACCGCTGGTCTTGCGCCAGCCGGGCGCATTGCTCGCGGTGGGCGATACCCTGGTGGCCGGTCTGTCGGGACGCCTGGTGGGCTTCAATCCGCTCAACGGTTCGGTGCGTTGGGAAGCCCCGATTGCCAACCCGCGTGGCACCAACGAGGTCGAACGCCTGGTCGATGTGGTCGGGCCGGTGAGCCGGGTGGCAACAGTGTTTGCGCGCGTGCCTTCGCCAGCGCGGTGGCTTGCATCGACGCCGGGCGTGGCACCGTGGTCTGGACCCAGTCGGCCCGGGGCGCCAGCGGCCTGGGTGGTGACGAGCGGCTGGTGTTCGGCAGCGAGGCCGACGGCCGTGTGCGCGCCTGGCAGCGCGCCAGCGGTGAGGCTGCCTGGAGCGTGGACCGCTTGAAACACCGCGACCTGACGGCACCCCTGTCGCTCGGTCGCGTGGTCGCTGTGGGCGATGGCTCGGGTCTGCTGCACCTGCTGTCGCGCGAAGACGGCACCGAAATGACCCGGCTGAGCACCGACGGTTCGGCCATCGTGGGCGCGCCGATGATCGCGGGCCAGTCGCTGGTCGTGCAGACGCGCAACGGTGGCGTGTACGCCTGGCGTCCGCAGTAGTGGCGCGGCCCCATCCGGGGTCCCGCAATTGAAAGGTATTGTTTCGTGAAACCCGTCATCGCCCTGGTGGGCCGCCCCAATGTGGGCAAATCCACCCTTTTCAACCGCCTGACGAGTACGCGTGACGCCATCGTGGCCGATTTTGCCGGCCTCACCCGCGACCGCCATTACGGCAACGGTCATCTCGGCAAACGCGAATTCATCGTCATCGACACCGGCGGCTTCGAGCCCACCGCCGAATCCGGCATCTACAAGGAAATGGCCAAGCAGACCCGCCAGGCCGTGGCCGAGTCGGACGTGGTGATCTTTGTCGTGGACGCGCGCGCCGGCCTGAGCGCGCAGGATCACGACATCGCCAAGTACCTGCGCCGCCTGGGCAAGCCCACCCTGCTGGTGGCCAACAAGGCCGAAGGCATGACCCAGGGCGTGCAGCTGGGCGAATTTTTCGAGCTGGGTCTGGGCGAGGTGCTGGCGGTGTCCAGTGCCCACGGGCAGGGTGTGCGCTCCATGCTGGAAACCGCGCTGGAAGCGATCCCAGGCTGGTCAGAGGATGAAGAGGAGACCGAGGAAGAAGACCCCGGCGTCATCCGGCTCGCCGTGGCGGGCCGTCCCAATGTGGGCAAGTCCACCCTGATCAATGTCTGGCTGGGCGAAGAGCGTCTGGTGGCGTTCGACATGCCCGGCACCACCCGCGACGCGATCTCGGTGCCGTTTGAAAAAGACGGCCAGAAGTTCGAACTGATCGACACCGCCGGCCTGCGCCGCAAAGGCAAGGTGTTCGAGGCGATCGAAAAATTCTCGGTGGTCAAGACGCTGCAGGCCATCGAGGGCGCCCATGTGGTGCTGCTGGTGCTCGACGCCACCCAGGGCGTGACCGATCAGGACGCCCACATCGCCGGCTTCATCCTGGAGAGCGGGCGCAGTGTGGTGCTGGCGATCAACAAATGGGATGCGGTGGACGCTTACCAGCGCGAACAGATCGAGCGCCAGATCGAAAACCGCCTGGCGTTCCTGAAATTCGCCACCCTGCACCTGATCTCGGCCAAGAAGCGCCAGGGCCTGGGCCCGCTGTGGAAATCGATCGTGCAGGCGCGGGCCTCTGCCATGCGCAAGATGTCCACGCCGGTGCTCACGCGCTTGCTGCAGGAAGCGGTGGCCTTCCAGGCGCCGCCGCGCAGCGGCATGTTCCGCCCCAAGATGCGCTACGCCCACCAGGGCGGAATGAACCCGCCGGTGATCGTGATCCACGGCAATTCGCTGGAACACGTGCCCGATGTTTACCTCCGTTTCCTGGAAGGGCGCTTTCGCAAGGCCTTCGATCTGGTCGGTACGCCCTTGCGCATCGAGTTGAAGACCTCGGCCAATCCCTTCAAGGAGGCGGACTGAGCCAAAGCCGCACCGCCGACCGGTCGGCGGTGTGGTATGGTTCGCGCCTTATCAACTTTTTTGAACACGGAGCATATCGTGAGCAATAACAAAGGCCAGCTCTTGCAAGACCCTTTCCTGAACCAGCTTCGCCGGGAGCATGTGCCCGTGTCGATCTACCTGGTCAACGGCATCAAACTGCAGGGTCAGATCGAGTCGTTCGACCAGTACGTCGTGTTGCTGCGCAACACCGTCACGCAAATGGTCTACAAGCACGCGATCTCCACCATCGTTCCGGGCCGTCCGGTGCAGTTCACTGCAGTCGGGTCGGACGAACCCGCTGCTCCTTGATCCAGCCCCGGTACCTGGCCGCACCTGGCGCGGCTGCGGCGGCTGTTGAATGGTTTTGAACCCGTCCGCCCCAACCAACCCGTCCATCCCCTCGGTCATTCTGGTCGGGGTGGATTTCGGGTTGCCCCATTTTGATGCCGATCTCGAAGAGCTCGGGCAGCTGGCCCAGACGGCCGGCTTTGCCGTGGCCGAGCGCGTCACTTGCAAGCGGCGCGCGCCCGACCCGGCCTTGTTTGTGGGGACCGGCAAGGCCGACGAGATCAAACTGCTGGCCCAAAGCACCGGCGCCAGCGAGGTGCTGTTCGATCAGGCACTCAGCCCGGCCCAGCAGCGCAACCTGGAGCGCACCCTGGGCCTGCCGGTCAACGACCGCACCCTGCTGATCCTGCAAATTTTTGCGCAACGCGCCCGCAGCCACGAAGGCAAATTGCAGGTCGAACTGGCGCGCTTGCAGTACCTGTCGACCCGCCTGGTGCGGCGCTGGTCGCACCTGGAGCGCCAAAGCGGCGGCATCGGCATGCGGGGTGGTCCGGGTGAAACCCAGATCGAACTGGACCGGCGCATGATCAACGACGCCGTCAAGCGCACCAAGGAACGGCTGGAGAAGGTCAAGAAACAGCGCGCCACCCAGCGCCGCCAGCGCGAGCGGCGCGACGCTTTCACCATTTCGCTCGTCGGCTACACCAACGCGGGCAAGTCCTCGATCTTCAACGGCCTGGTCAAAGCGCGCGCTTACGCGGCCGACCAGCTGTTTGCCACGCTGGACACCACCACGCGCCAGCTCTACCTGGGCGAGGCAGGGCGCCCGGTGTCGTTGTCCGACACGGTGGGCTTCATCCGCGATCTGCCTCACGGGCTGGTGGACGCTTTTGCCGCCACCCTGCAGGAGGCGACCGACGCCGATCTGCTGCTGCACGTGGTGGATGCGTCCAACCCGGCGCACACCGAGCAGATCGCGTCGGTGATGGGCGTGCTCAAGGACATTGGTGCCGATCAGGTGCCGCAGATCCTGGTGTTCAACAAGCTCGATGCCATGGACCCGGCCACCGTGCCGCAAGTGTTGTGCGATGCGATGGAACTGGATGGGCAGTCCGTGCCTCGAATTCACGTCAGTGCCCAGACCGGTGCAGGGCTGGCCGATTTGCGCCACCTGCTGGCCGAACGTGTGCTGGCGAAAAAGGCCGGTCCAGATCCTGATACTGCGGGGAAGTTTTCCGGCTTTGAGAGTCTCGCGCCCTGATTGGGCACAATGTGGTGGTTTTGTTCCGAATCGAGTCAACAACACATGGATGTGAATCTGCAATCCCCCGCCAGCGGCACCCAGCCCGTCGGTCGCAACCCTGCACGTCGCGTCTGGCGCGGCCTGCTGGGCATGTTCAACCTGAACGATCCCCGCTGGGGTCGGGGAGATGACGCTCCCCAGGATGACAAGACGCCGCCCGAAGCCCCCCGGGGCGAGAGCGAAGACAACAACCGCCAGCCGCCCCGCGGCCAGCGCCCCCAGGGGTCCAACCAGGGTCCACCCGACCTCGACGAGCTCTGGCGCGACTTCAACCGCAAGCTCGGCGGCTTGTTCGGTGGCAAGGGCGGTGGTGGCGGCAGAGGCGGCAGAGGATCGGGCGGATCGCCCGGCTTCAACCCCAGCCCCAAGACCACCGGCATCGGGGTCGGACTGATCGCTGGCGTGGCCGCGCTGATCTGGCTCGGAACCGGGTTTTTCATCGTGCAGGAAGGCCAGCAGGCCGTCATCACCCAGTTCGGCAAGTACCACAGCTCGGTGGGTGCGGGTTTCAACTGGCGCCTGCCTTACCCGGTGCAACGGCATGAGACGGTGTTCGTGACCCAGATTCGCTCCGTCGATGTGGGGGGCGACACGGTGTTGCCCGCCACCGGGCTGCGCGATTCGGCGATGTTGACGGTGGACCAGAACATTGTGGAGATCAAGTTCGCGGTGCAGTACCGCCTGAACGATGCCCGTGCGTTTTTGTTCGAGAGCCGGGACCCTGACGCCTCCGTGGTCAAGGTCGCCGAAACGGCGGTGCGCGAGGTGGTCGGCGCGATGCGCATGGACGCCGCCCTGGCCGAGGAGCGCGACCAGATCGCACCCCGCGTTCGGGCGCTGATGCAGGTCATCCTCGACCGCTACAAAGTCGGCATTGAGGTGGTCGGCATCAACCTGCAGCAGGGCGGTGTGCGCCCACCTGAGCAGGTGCAGGCGTCTTTTGATGATGTGCTCAAGGCGGGTCAGGAGCGCGAGCGTGCCAAGAACGAAGCCGAGGCCTATGCCAATGACGTCGTGCCGCGTGCGCGTGGTGCGGCGTCGCGCCTGACCGAAGAAGCCGAAGGCTATCGCGCCCGGATCGTGGCGCAGGCTGAGGGTGATTCTCAGCGCTTTCGCTCCGTGCTGGCCGAATACCAGAAAGCCCCGCAAGTGACCCGCGAACGCATGCACATCGACGCCATGCAGACGATTTACTCCAACGTGACCAAGGTGTTGGTGGATACCAAGGCGGGATCGAACCTCCTGTACTTGCCGCTGGACAAGATCATGCAAATGACCGCTCAGACCTCGTCTGCGGGCAGCGCTGTGCCGGTGACATCGGCCCCGGTGACCTCAAGTCCCGCACCCGTTACAAGCACCAACCCTGCGCGTTTGCGCGAGCGTGAAAGCCGCTAAGCGGCGGCCTTCATCAGGCGACAAGAGAGCAATCAACATGAACAAACTGGGTTTTTTCATCGCATCTGTGCTGGTGGTCTTTGCCATCGCCAGTTCCATGCTGTTTGTTGTGGACCAGCGCCAATTTGGCGTGGTCTTTCAACTGGGGCAAATCAAGCAAGTCGTGACCGATCCGGGTCTGAACTTCAAACTGCCGCCGCCGTTTCAAAACGTGTCGTACATCGACAAGCGCCTGCTGTCACTGGAGAGCACCGACACCGAGCCCACCCTGACCGCTGAAAAGCAGCGCGTGGTCATCGACTGGTACGTGCGCTGGCGCATCAGCGACCCGCAGGCCTATATCCGCAACGTCGGCGTCTCTGAGAGTGCGGGCGCCATGCAGCTCAACCGGGTGGTGCGCAACTCGTTCCAGGAAGAGGTCAACAAGCGAACCCTGAATGAACTGCTCTCAACCCGGCGCGAGCAGCTCATGGCCGATGTCAAGCGTGAAGTGCTCAAGTCCGTCAGCAGCGCCGACAAGCCCTGGGGCATGGATGTTGTCGATGTGCGGATCACCCGCGTGGACTATGCAGAAAGCATCACGGCGTCGGTCTATCAGCGCATGGAAGCCGAGCGCAAGCGGGTGGCCAACGAACTGCGTTCGACCGGTTTTGCCGAGGGCGAAAAAATCCGCGCCGACGCCGACCGCCAGCGCGAGGTGATCGTCTCTGAGGCCTACCGTGCGGCCCAGCTCATCAAGGGTGAAGGCGACGCCAAAGCCGCCGCTTCTTTCGCGGATGCTTTTGGCCGCGATCCCGCTTTTGCCCAGTTCTACCGCAGTCTGGAGGCCTACAAGTCCAGCTTCGGCAGCAAATCCGACGTGATGGTGGTGGACGCCTCGTCCGACTTCTTCAAGGCCATGCGCAGCAGCAACGTTGCCAAGTAAGGGAGCCCGTCCGTGGGCGACCTTTTCTGGCCCGCGCTGGCCCTGGTGCTGGTGTTCGAGGGCCTGATGCCTTTCATCGCGCCCAAGGCCTGGCGGCGCATGTTCACCGAGATGCTCAAGCTCCAGGATGGGCAGATCCGGTTCTTCGGCCTGATCTGCCTGGCCAGTGGCGCCATGCTCTGGTGGTGGGTGGCCTGAGAGCGAGGGGCTGAGAGTCTTCCGGCGGGCACGCTGCGCCGGGGTGGACTGCGCGGTCCCGGTAAAATCCTGCTTTTAACAGCACTCCCCACATGCCCTTGTCTGCCTGGGTCCTGCCGGACCATATTGCCGATGTGCTGCCCTCGGAGGCGCGCCACATCGAAGAACTTCGCCGGGGGTTGCTGGACACCGCCCGAGCCCACGGCTACGAGCTGGTCATGCCGCCGCTGCTGGAGCACCTGGAATCGCTGCTCACCGGTACCGGCGAAGCGCTGGACCTGCAAACCTTCAAGCTGGTCGATCAGCTCTCTGGTCGCACGCTGGGTCTGCGCGCCGACAGCACGCCCCAGGTCGCGCGCATCGATGCCCACCTGCTCAACCGCCAGGGTGTGGCGCGACTGAGTTACTGCGGCCCGGTGGTGCACACCCGCATCGACCGCCCGCTGGCCAGCCGCGAACCGCTGCAATTCGGGGCTGAAATCTACGGCCACGCCGGTCTGGAAGCCGATCTGGAAGTGATCGAACTCGCCCGTGCCTGCCTGCTGCAGGCTGGTGTGCAAGGCCTGCTGCTCGACATGGCCGATGTGCGTGTGATCGACGCCGTGCTCGCACCGGTGTTGCTGGACACCGCTCGCGTGAGCGCGATCCACGCCGCTTTGGCGACCAAAGACGTCGCCGCGCTGTGGGCCTTGTCGGACGATCTGCCAGCGCAGGTGCGGCACGACCTGTGCGCGCTGCCGCGCCTGTTTGGCGCAGTCGCCGTGCTGGAAGAGGCGCGCCGCACCCTGCAGCCCTCGCCCGCATTGCACCAGGCGCTGGACAATCTGGCCTGGCTGGCCTCGCAGGTGCAGGGCATGGACGTGTCCATCGACCTGGCCGACCTGGGCGGCTACGCTTACTACACCGGCATGCGTTTCGCCGTGTTGGCGCACGGCACCCGGGGTGAACCTGTTGAACTGGCGCGCGGCGGACGCTACGACGAGGTCGGCGCGGTGTTCGGTCGCAAACGCCCGGCCGTGGGCTTCAGCCTGGACATCAAGGAAGTGGTGGCGGCGGTGCCGCCGCGTCCCCTGGAAGGCGCGATCCGCGCACCCTGGGGCATGGACACCGAACTGCGTGCCGCCATCGCCCAGCTGCGTTCTGCGGGTCACACCGTGGTGTGCGTCTTGCCCGGCCATGAGCACGAAGTGGACGAATTCGAATGCGACCGCGAGCTGGTGCGAGTGCCGGCCGACGGTGGCGTGTGGATCCTGAAAAACCTGTAATTGACACATCCTTACCGGAAGCAGCAGATGACGAACAACAGCAGCGCCGTGGTTCCCGGGCGCAACGTGGTGGTGGTCGGTACCCAGTGGGGCGACGAAGGCAAAGGCAAGCTGGTCGACTGGCTGACCGAGTCGGCGCAGGGCGTGGTGCGTTTTCAGGGCGGTCACAACGCCGGCCACACGCTGGTGATCAACGGCGTGAAGACCGCGCTGCACCTCATCCCCAGCGGCATCATGCGCGCGGGTGTCAAGTGCTACATCGGCAACGGCGTGGTGCTGTCGGTGGGCAAACTGTTTGAAGAAATCGCCGGACTGGAAAAGGCTGGTGTGGAGGTGCGTTCGCGTCTGCGTGTGAGCGAAGGCTGTCCGCTGATCCTGCCGTTCCACGCTGCCATCGACGTGGCGCGCGAGATCGCCAAGGTCAAGGCCGGGACCGAGAAGATCGGCACCACCGGTCGCGGCATCGGCCCGGCCTACGAAGACAAGATCGCGCGTCGCGCGCTGCGCGTGATGGATCTGAAATACCCCCAGCGTTTCGCTGCCAAGCTGCGCGAACTGCTGGACCTGCACAACCACATGCTGACCACCTACCTGCATTCGGCCGAGTTGGTGTGGGACGAGAAGATTGCCGCCTACATGCAGGACGGCGCGATCCAGTTTGAGCCGGTGTACGCCGAAGCCATGGCCCAGGCCGAACTGCTCAAGCCCATGATCGCCGACGTCTCACGCGAGCTGAACGAAGCGCACAAGGCCGGTGTCAACCTGCTGTTCGAAGGCGCGCAGGGCACGCTGCTGGACATCGACCACGGCACCTACCCGTTCGTCACGTCGAGCAACTGCGTGGCCGGCAATGCGGCCGCCGGTGCCGGTGTTGGCCCGAGCCTGCTGCACTACGTGCTGGGCATCACCAAGGCCTATAGCACGCGCGTGGGCGGTGGTCCTTTCCCCACCGAGCTGGAATGGGACAAAGAAGGTACACCGGGCTGGCACATGAGCACGGTGGGCGCCGAGCGCGGCACCACCACCGGTCGCGCGCGCCGCTGCGGCTGGTTCGACTCGGCCCTGCTCAAGCGCTCGGCCCAGGTCAACGGCCTGACCGGCCTGTGCATCACCAAACTCGATGTGCTCGATGGCCTGAGCGAACTCAAGCTCTGCACTGGCTATGAACTGGACGGCCAGGTGATCGACATCCTGCCCATGGGCGCGGACGAAATCGCGCGTTGCCAGCCGATCTACGAAACCCTGCCGGGCTGGAGCGAAACCTCGGTCGGCGTGACCCGCTACGAAGACCTGCCGGTCAACGCCCAGCGCTACCTGGACCGCATCGAGGAAACCACCGGTGTACCGATCCACGTCGTGTCCACCAGTCCGGACCGCGACCACACCATCCTGATCCGGCATCCGTATCACGCCTGATGCGCGGTCTGCAGGCTTTGCATCAGAATCCAGAACACCACCACCCGGAGCGCGCATGCTGACCGAAGACGGCAAACATCTCTACGTTTCCTACGACGAGTACCACAACCTCATCGAAAAGCTCGCGCTCAAGGTGTACCAGTCGGGCTGGGAGTTCGACACCATCCTCTGTCTGGCCCGTGGCGGCATGCGCCCTGGCGACGTGCTGTCGCGCATCTTCGACAAGCCGCTGGCCATCATGTCCACCAGTTCCTACCGTGCCGCAGCCGGCACGCAGCAGGGCAACCTGGACATCGCCCGCTACATCACCACGCCCAAGGGCGAAATCGCCGGCCGGGTGCTGCTGGTGGACGACCTGGCCGATTCCGGCCACACGCTGCGTGCCGTGATCGACACGCTCAAGAACCAGTACAAGCCCATCACCGAACTGCGCAGCGCCGTGATCTGGACCAAGCAGCTGTCCAGCTTCACGCCCGACTATTCGGTCGAGTTCCTGCCCACCAACCCCTGGATCCACCAGCCGTTCGAGAGCTACGACGCCATGGGCCCGGCGCAACTGCTGGAAAAGTGGAAACTTTGACCCCCAAGCTCCGCCGCTGCGCGGGTCGCTGCCCCCCGAGGGGGTGCGAATTCAGCTTGGGGCGGCCCGGCGCTGAATTCCTGGCCCCCAAGCGTCTTCCCCCCTGCGGGGTGAATCCGGGGCTCCGCCGCTGCGCGGGTCGCTGCCCCCCGAGGGGGTGCGTTTCGGCTTGGGGCGGCCCGGCGCCGAAACTTCTGTGACGGCGATGAGCGATCTCTCCACCCGCCTCATTCACCACCCGTACCGCCCGCCCGAGGGCTTTGACGCCGTCGCACCTGGCGTGCACAAGGCGTCCACCGTCATCTTCCCCAGCGTGCACGCCCTGCGCACGCAGGAATGGGCCGACAAGAGCGGCTACACCTACGGTCTGCACGGCACGCCCACCACCTTCATTCTGGAAGAGCGCATCGCCACCATCGAAGGTGGTGCCCATTGCGTGCTGGCACCCAGCGGCCTGTCGGCGGTGTCGCTGGTGGACATGGCCTTTCTGCGCCAGGGCGACGAGCTGCTGATTCCCGACAACGCCTACGGCCCCGGCAAGGCTTTTGCCAGCGTCGAACTGGCGGCCTGGGGCATCACGCACCGGTTCTACGACGCGCAGAATCCGGCCGATCTGGCCACCAAGATCGGCCCGGCCACCCGGCTGGTCTGGCTGGAAGCGCCGGGTTCCATCACGCTGGAATTCCCCGATCTGCCCGCGCTGGTCGCCGTGGTGAAGCAGACCAACGCCGCCCGCGGTGGCGAGCGGCCCATCCTCACCGCGCTCGACAACACCTGGGGCGCTGGCATCGCCTTCAATGCGTTTGAACTGGGTGCCGACATTTCCATGCAGGCGCTCACCAAATACCCCAGCGGCGGCGCCGACGTGCTGATGGGCTCGGTGGTGACGCGCGACCACAGCCTGCACCAGCAACTGCTCATGACCCACATGCGGCTGGGCCTGGGCGTGAGCGGCAACGACGCCGAACTGGTGCTGCGCGGCCTGAACACCATGGTCCTGCGCTACGCCGCGCAAGACGCTGCCACACGCGAACTCGCCACCTGGATGCAAAGGCAGCCCGGCGTGGTGCAAGTGTTGCACCCGGCCTTGCCCGGTTCGCCCGGCCATGAGAGCTGGCAACGTGATGCCACCGCTGCGGCGTGCCTGTTCAGCGCCGTCTTTGACGCCCGTTTCAGCCAGGCGCAGATCGACGCCTTCTGCGACCGCCTGCAGCTGTTCAAGCTCGGCTGGAGCTGGGCCGGCCCCATCAGCCTGTGTGCACCCTACAACGTAGCTGCCATCCGCACGCAAGGCTGGCCCCACCAGGGCGGCCTGGTGCGCTTCGCCGTCGGGCTTGAAAGGGTGAGCGACCTGCGCGCCGACCTGGCGCAGGCGCTGGCTACACTCAACGCCTGAAACCCCTTCACACCCCTACCGAAAGACTGCTTTGGCCACTCCCAACTACGGATACGAAAAGCGCCAGCGCGAGCTTGCCAAAAAGAAGAAAAAGGAAGAGAAGCTCAAAGCCAAGGCCGAGGGCAAACGGCACGGTGACGCCGAGCCCGAGCAGGGCGATGCACCCGATGGCGCGCAAGGCTCTTCGCCAACCGCAGACGGGACAGACGGGACACAGGGTGGAGGCGCCACTGGGTAACGGC
>PNMN01000036.1 GCA_013823655.1 Comamonadaceae bacterium
ATGGGCATCATCCTGGAGCGCAGCCGCATGGCCGAAGACCTGCTCTCCACCGTGGCCCAGGTGTTCGGCCCGGTGCGCGGCGGTCTGGCGGTGGCGGTGATCCTGGTCGGTGCGCTGCTGGCGGCCACCACCGGCGTGGTGGCCGCGGCCGTGATCTCCATGGGCCTGATCTCGCTGCCCATCATGCTGCGCTACGGCTACAACCGCACCATCGCCACCGGCACCATCACCGCCTCGGGCACGCTGGCGCAGGCCATCCCGCCTTCGCTGGTGCTGATCGTGCTGGCCGATCAATTGGGTCGTTCGGTGGGCGACATGTACGCCGGCGCGCTGGTGCCTGGCCTGATGCTGGTGGGCCTGTACCTGTTGTTCATTGTCGGCGTTGCCATCGTCAAACCTGGCTGGGTGCCTGCCTTGCCCGCCGAGGCCCGTGTTTACAACGAACCCAATGGCGTCAGCGGTCACCGCTCCCTGCTGATCTTGCTGGTGATCTGTGGCTCTGTGAGCTACATCTGGTCGCAGTTTCACGAGTCCATCATCAACCCGTTCATCGGGCGCGAGATGCCACCCGGCGGTGACGAGGTGGTGATCCTGTCGATCACCATTGGTTCGTTCCTGGCGCTGGCGCTGGCGCTGCTCAACCGCCTGTTCCGTTTGGGCCTGTTGTCCCGGTTGGCGGAGCAGGTCACGTTCGTGCTGATCCCGCCACTGGTGTTGATTTTCCTGGTGCTGGGCACCATTTTCCTGGGCATTGCCACGCCCACCGAAGGTGGCGCCATGGGTGCCCTGGGCGCGCTGATCATGGCGCTCTCGCGCCGACGTCTGTCCTGGAGTCTGATGACCCAGGCGCTTGAAAACACCACCAAGCTGGCCATCTTCGTGATGTTCATCCTGCTCGGCGCCACCGTGTTCAGCTTCACCTTCAACGCCGCCGATGGTCACTTCTGGGTCGAGCACCTGTTCGATGGCCTGCCGGGCGGTCAACTGGGCTTCCTGCTGGTGGTCAACCTGCTGGTGTTCATCCTGGGCATGTTCATCGACTTCTTCGAGATCGCTTTCATCGTGATCCCGCTGCTGGTGCCGGTGGCCGAGAAGATGGGCATCGACCTGATCTGGTTCGGCGTGATCATCGCCATGAACCTGCAGACCTCGTTCCTGACGCCGCCGTTCGGCTTTGCGCTGTTCTACCTGCGCAGCGTGGCCGCGCGCAGCGACTACACCGACGTGGTGACGAAGAAACGCATCCCGGCGGTGACCACGGCACAGATCTACAAGGGCTCGATCGCCTTCATCATCCTGCAGCTGATCATGGTGACGGTGGTGATCACCAACCCGACGCTGGTCACGGGCGGCCTGGACAAGACGGTGAAGATGGACGACGCGGCGGTCATGGACATGTTCAACAACATGCAGGATCTCCAGAACGAAGAGACCGCCGAGCCCAACATGGATGCTTCAGGCCAACAGCAGCCCGCCGACGGTGCCGCGCCGGGTGCGGCTGGCGACGCGCCAGCGGGCGAAGAGGTCGATCCGGTCAAGGCGCTGGAAGAAGCCATGAAGAAGGCCGAGTGATGCAGATCGATGTGAAGGTGCTGGACCCGCGGCTGGCGGGCCAGCTCCCGGCCTACGCCACCGGCGGCAGCGCCGGCCTGGACCTGCGCGCCTGCCTGGACGAGCCGCTCACGCTGGCGCCCAACGCCTGGCAGCTGGTGCCCACCGGGCTGGCCATCCACCTGGCCGACCCGGGCTATGCGGCCATGATCCTGCCGCGCTCCGGCCTGGGTCACAAGCACGGCATCGTGCTGGGCAACCTGGTCGGCCTGATCGACAGCGACTACCAGGGCCAGCTCATGGTGAGCGCCTGGAACCGCAGCGACGTGGCCTTCACCATCGAACCCATGGAGCGCATCGCGCAGATGGTGATCGTGCCGGTGCTGCAGGCGCGCTTCAACGTGGTGGACGAATTTGCTGCCGCGAGCGAGCGCGGCGCGGGCGGCTACGGCTCCACCGGAACGCGTTAGTCGCCGCCGGTGGTTCTATCAACAAAAAGGGCTGCGCTTGCAGCCCTTTTTGTTGTGCGCTCAGTGCAGCGTGGGCGGCAGCGTCGGTGCCGGATCGTCGCCCGCATCCAGCTGCATGCGGAAAAAACCGGTGCCCAGCGAGCCTTTGCCGACTTCGCTCACCTGCGCCTCGCGCACCGCGTGCACCTTGATTGAGATGCGCAGCGCGATACCGGCCAGCGGGTGGTTGCCGTCCATCACCACGTGCTCGGGGTAGATGTCGCTCACGAAATACAGGCGGTCCCTGGGGGCTGCCGGGTTGCAGCCTTCGGGCAGGCCTTCAAAGCCCATGCCTTCCTCGATTTCGGCGGGAAACAGGTGGCGCGGCTCCAGGAACAGCAGCCGATCGTCGTAGTCGCCAAAGGCATCCTGGGGCTCCAGCTGGAGCGCCACCGTGTCGCCCGCCTTGTGGCCTTGCAGGGCGGTTTCCAGGCTGGCGAGCAGATCGTTGCCGCCGACCAGGAACTCCACCGGGTCGTCGAGCACATCCAGTTCTTCATCCAGTGTGTCTTTGAGCGTCCAGGTCAGCGCCACGACGCATTGTTCGGTGATTTTCATCCGACAATTGTCCCATGACACAAGACCTGTTTTCCAGCACCCTTGCCCCGACCGATGCACCGCGCCAGATGCTCGGCGGCCTCTCGCCCGCCCAGTTCATGCGCCGCCACTGGCAGAAAAAGCCGTTGCTGATCCGAAACGCGTTTCCCGGTTTTCAGCCGCTCTTGAACCGCCAGGCGCTGTTTGCCATGGCGGCGAATGAAGCGGTCGAGTCGCGCCTGATCGTGCACAAACCAGCCGGCTGGCAACTCAAACACGGCCCGTTCGCCCGCACCGCGTTCCCGCCCTTCAGGCAAAAGCGCTGGACCCTGCTGGTGCAGGGCGTGGACCTGCACCTGGACGCGGCGCACGCACTGTTGCAGCGCTTTCGATTCGTGCCCGACGCGCGGCTGGACGACCTGATGATTTCCTGGGCCAGCGACGGTGGCGGCGTGGGCCCGCACTTCGACAGCTACGACGTGTTCCTGCTGCAGGCCAGCGGCCAGCGGCACTGGCGCATCGGACGGCAGAAAGACCTGTCGCTGGAGCCCGGCGTGCCGCTCAAGATCCTGAGCAACTTCCAGCCCGAAGAAGAACACCTGCTCAACCCCGGCGACCTGCTCTACCTGCCGCCGCGCTGGGCGCACGACGGCGTGGCCGTGGGCGAGGACTGCATGACGTATTCGGTGGGGTTCCGGGTGCCGCAGCGCGGCGGCCTGGCGGGCGAACTGCTGCAGCGCATGGCCGACGAGTTCGACGACGCCACGCTCTACCGCGACCCCGATCAACCGGCCACCACCACGCCTGCGGCCATGCCGCCCGCGCTGCAGGTCTTTGCCGCCGACGCGCTGCAACGCCTGCTGGCCGAGCGCGAATCGCTGGCCTGCGCGCTGGGCGAGGTGATGACCGAGCCCAAGCCGCGGGTCTGGTTCGAGGAGCCTGAGTCCGCCTGGATCCCGGGCGCGCTGGCGCTGGACCGGCGCACGCGCATGATGTACGACGCGAAGCACATCTACATCAACGGCGAGAGCTTGCGCGCCGGCGGGGCCGACGCGCGCCTGATGCGCCACCTGGCCGACCAGCGGCGGCTCGGTGCCCTGCCCGTGCAACGCGCCAGTGCCGACGCACAGGCTTTGCTGCAGGACTGGTTCGAAGCCGGCTGGCTGCATCGGGCGCCCGAGGTCTGAACCTGCGGGCATGACCTGGAGAAAGGACGAGGCCATGAACGACACCGCCACTCAATCCGCACCGCTGCCCGAGGCGCGCTTTGAAGGGCGTCAGGCGTTTGTCAACCTGGTGCGGCAGGCGTTGTTGACCGCTGCGCGCGAGGGCTGGTCCTCGCTGGTGCTCAGCGATGCCAACTTTGCCGACTGGCCGCTGGGCGAGCGGGCGGTGGTGGAGGCGCTCAATGCCTGGGCCGGGCGCGGGCGTCACCTGCGGTTGATGGCGCAGGAATTTGGCACCCTGCGGCAGGTGCACCCGAGGTTTGTGCAATGGCGGGTGACCTGGGCCCATCTGGTGGAAGCGCACGCCTTGTCGGCCGCAGCGACCGGCGAGGTGCCCAGCGCGATCTGGTCGCCAGGCTGGACGCTGGAGCGGCTGGACCCGCTGCGCTGCATTGGCGTGAGCAGCTTCGAGGGTGTTCGCCGTGTGGCGCTGCGCGAGCGGCTCGATGGCGTCTGGCTCAGGGGCAGTCCATCGTTTGCGGCCACCACCCTGGGTCTGTGACACCGGCATTTGCTTTTTTGCAACAGTGGCGTGTGAGCAAAAGAAAAACCTGGCGAGGGTTAATACGGATGTCCCGAAGACGGTATGATCATGGGCTAGTCTGGAAACCGGGAAGCAAACGGTTCAACGGTTTTTCTGGCTGGGTCGACCAAGACCTGGATGCCTGATTCAGGTTTTTTTTCGGTCGCGTCGCGTTTTTGTTAGTTAGTTAGTTTCACCATCTCCATTGGAAATACCGCCATGAACAAGACCCTCCTGATCGCCAGCCTGCTTGCCGCCGTCGCCCTGTCCGCTTGCGGCAAAAAAGAAGAGGCGCCTGTCGCCGCTCCGGCCCCCGCCGCTGCTCCGGCTGAAGCCGCTCCTGCTCCTGCCGCCGCCCCCACCGACGCTGCTGCCACCCCGACCGTGGCCGAGTCCGCCGCCGCTGCCGTGACCGCCACCGCTGCCGCTGCTGGCGCTGCGGTCGATGCCGCCAAGACCGCTGCTGACGCTGCTGCTGAAGCCGCCAAGGCTGCTGCCGGCGCTGTCAAGCCTGCTCAGTAATTCCGGTTTCGGGCCTTGCGCCCGAGCGTGAAAAAGCCGCCCTCGGGCGGCTTTTCTGCGTCTGCTGGTCGCGGTCACCAGGGTTTGATGGAAGAGCGATTCCCAACGGGTGAAACGGTCTTGCCCAGAGGCACCGGCGGGCCGCCCCTCGACCCTTCGTCAAGCTCAGGACAGGCCAAGCTCAGGACGAACGGCCAGTGCCGCCCCCTTGGGGGGTGGCGCGAAGCGGCGCGGGGGGGTGTCCCCTATTTCAAGTCGTCGGCCAGCAATTGCACGATGCGCTGGGCATTGGCCGAGGCCTCGGCCTGGCCCTGGGCGTCTTGCACCGACACGGAGGTGCTGTTGTCGCCCGTGCTGCGCACCAGCACGCGGTATTTGTTTGGCGTGGCTTCGGCTTTGCCGCCGCCAAACAGGCGCGAGAGGAAGCCTTGTTCCGTCGGTGCGGCATTGCTGGCCACGTAGCGCACGAAGTAGATGCCCTGTGATCGGTCGCGGTCTTCCACCGTGAAACCGGTGCGGTCCAGCGACAGGCCAACCCGGCGCCAGGCGCGGTCGAAGCCGTCGTCGAGCTGCACCACCGGCTGGTTGTTCACCGTGACCACGCGCGCACTCGCCTGGACCGGAGCGCTGGCGAGGGCGGCCTGGGCCTGCGTTTCGCTGGCGCCCAGCTTCTGCATCAGGCGGCGCAGGAATTCCTTTTCCAGCTCGATGTCTGACGCGCGAGGCTGCCAGACGGTCTGGTCTTTGCTGGTGCTGGTGTAGACCTCTTCCATGCCGCGATGGGAAATGAAGATGTCGGTTCCCCCCTGGGCATTGCGCTCCAGGCGGGTGCGGAACTTGTCACGTTCGCTGGTGGAATAGAGATTCTCAAAAAGCTTGCCGATGCTGCGGCGGATGATGTCTTGTGGCAGCTTGGCCCGGTTCTCGGCCCAGTCGGTTTCCAGAATGCCGAGCTTTTCCTGATCGACGGGCAGCTGAAAGCCGTTTTCCTGCCAGAAGTCTTTCACCGGCCCCCAGAGTTTGTCGGCCGGGCGGTTCACCACCAGCCAGCGCTGGTTGCCGGCGCGTTCAATGCGCACATCGCCCAGGCTGCTGACGGCTGTGCTGGCACCGGAGGACGCGCGGGCTGGGCGGTCTGGTAGCCGCTGGCGGTGACCACTGAGCCGGGCACCTGGTAGCGCGAGTCGCGGCTGAGCTGCGTCAGGTCCGGCGGCACGTCCAGCGTGCTGATCTGCTTCGCACTGGTGTAGTCGATCTTGTCCTCTTGCAGCACGCTGCAGCCGGTGGCCAGCGAGGCGGCCAGGGCAATCAGGCCCAGGCGGGCGAAGGGGGGCAGGGGGCGGGCGGTGGGTGCGTGCATGAATGGAGGGGTGTGCGTTGGGGTGGGCAAGGACACGGTCAGATCAGGCCGCTGTCTTTGAGCGCGGCCTCGACCAGGGGTTCCAGTGAGCGCGTCATGGGGGTGAGCGGCAGGCGCATGGTGTCGGCGCACAGGCCCATGCGGGCCATGGCCCACTTCAGCGGGATCGGGTTGGCTTCGACAAACAGGTTCTTGTGCACCGGCAGCAGGCGCAGCTGGATGTCCATGGCGCGCTTGACGTCGCCGCCGATGGCGGCCACGCACAGCTCGTGCATCAGGCGCGGCGCGATGTTGGCCGTCACGCTGACGTTGCCCTGGCCGCCGCACAGCATCAGCGCCACAGCGGTCGGGTCGTCGCCGGAGTAGATGGCGAAGTTTTCGGGCGTTTCGCGGATCAGCCACTGGGCCCGTTCGATGTTGCCGGTGGCTTCCTTGATGCCGACGATGCCGGGCACCTGGGCCAGGCGCAGCACGGTGTCCACGGCCATGTCGGCCACGGTGCGGCCGGGCACGTTGTACAGCACCACGGGCAGGTCGCCGGTGGCTTCCGCAATCGCCTTGAAATGCTGGAACTGGCCTTCCTGCGTGGCTTGTTGTAGTAGGGCACGACCTGCAGCTGGCAGTCGGCGCCGACGCCGCGCGCGAACTTGGCCAGTTCGATGGCTTCGGCGGTGGAGTTGGCGCCGCAGCCGGCCATGATGGGCACGCGCCGGGCCGCCTGCTCGACCGCGACGCGGATGATCTCGCAGTGCTCTTCGACGCTGACCGTGGGCGACTCGCCGGTGGTGCCGACGACACCGATGCAGTCGGTGCCCTCCGTGATGTGCCAGTCGATCAGCTTGCGCAGGGTGGGGTAGTCCACGCTGCTGTCGGGGTGGAAGGGGGTGACGAGGGCAACGATGCTGCCGGTGATGGTCTTCATGTTCTCGGACTCGGTTCAGGAGCGCCGCCGGGCGGCGCGAAAGGCGGGGACGATCCGGCGCGCTGGCGCGAATCGCACATTCTACCCAGCGCCATCCAGCGCATGGCGCTGGGGCAGGGCATCGCCTGACGGGCGTTTTCGCACCGCCGCGATGCGCTGCACGAAGCGTTCGGGCGTTTCGAGAAAGCCGTTTTCGTACGCCACGATGTGCAGTCCAGCGCAAGCCTGCAGCAGTTCACCCGGCTGCAGCAGAAAGTCGGGCCGCGACGGTTTGCCCACGGTTTCATTGCCCGTGGCAAAAGTTTCATAGATCAGCACGCCGCCCTCGGCGACGCTGTCCACGATCACCGGCAGCAGCGCGCGCCAGAGGTAGTGGGTGACCACCACGGCATCGAAGCGCTCGCCCGTGAAGGGCCAGGGGCCGCTTTCAATATCGGCTTCGACGCTGCGACCCAGCCCCGACACGGCGGCGATGGCATCGGGCGAGCGGTCCACGCCCGTCACCGCGTGGCCGCGCCCGGCGAACCAGCGCAGGTGGCGGCCATGGCCACAGGCCACGTCCAGCACGGTGCCTCCGGGGCGCACCAGGTGCGACCAGCGCTGCACCCAACTGGATGGTGCTTCTGTTCCATGCATATCAGTGGTCCAGGTTGCCGGAGCGCCACCCAACGGCATGAAACGATGCCACCCAGAGGCACCGCCGGGTCGGCTTTGCCGGACGGCCAGTGCCGCCCCCCTTGGGGGGTGACGCGAAGCGGCGCGGGGGGTATGCCATGGCTAAAAACAGCTCCAGAGCTGGTCGGCCAGGTTCACCAGAAAGTCGGGCCGCTGGTAGAGCGCCAGCGTGCCCAGCAGGGCCAGCGCCACGCCGCTCCACACCAGTGTCTTGAGCGCCATGGACTTGATCACGCTGCGGCTCCCACGCGCTGCGGCCCGCGGGTGATGGCCGTTTCGCGCACCGGCAGGTTGATCAGCGCGGCGAACACGCCCAGCGCGATGGCGATCCACCAGACCACGTCGTAGCTGCTGGTCCGGTCGTACAGCACGCCACCCAGCCAGACGCCCATGAAGCTGCCGATCTGGTGGCTGAAGAACACGAAACCGCCCAGCATGGACAAATGCGCCACGCCGAAGATCTGCGCCACGACCGCGTTGGTCGGCGGCACGGTGGAGAGCCACAACACCCCCATGACCGACGAGAAGATGTAGACGCTCATGGGCGAGAGCGGCACGAGCAGGAACACGCTGATGGCTACCGCGCGCGCGATGTAGATGAACGACAGGATGTAGCGCTTGGGAAAGCGCTGGCCCAGCGCACCGGCGGCGTAGGTGCCGATGACGTTGAACAGCCCGATCAGCGCCAGCGCGTAGCTCGCCACCTGGGGCGAGAGGCCGTTGTCCTTGAGGTAACTCGGCATGTGCACGCCGATGAACACCACCTGGAAACCGCAGACGAAGTAGCCCGCCATCAGCAGCTGGAAGCTGCGGTACTGGAAGGCTTCGCGCAGCGCCTGCACGATGGTCTGCTCGCGCTTCGGCGCCACGCCACCCACAAAACCCGGTTCGCGCAAAAACAGCGCCAGCGGCATGATCAGCAGCACCGCGCCGCCCAGCATCAGCAGCGCTTCCTGCCAGCCGAACGAACTGATCAGCCAGCCCTCCACCGGCACCATCAGGAACTGGCCGAACGATCCCGCTGCCGCCGCCACACCCATGGCCCAGGAGCGTTTTTCAGCCGGGATCTGCCGCCCGATCACGCCGTAAATCACCGCGTAGGTGGTACCGGCCTGGGCCGCGCCGATCAGCACACCCGCCGTGAGGGCGAACACGCCCGGCGTGGGCGACAGCGCCATGCCCGCCAGGCCCAGCCCGTAGAGCACCGCGCCCACCAGCAGCACGCGGAAAGCGCCAAAGCGGTCGGCCGCCATGCCCGCGAAGATGCCGAACACGCCCCAGGACAGGTTCTGGATCGCCATCGCAAAGGCGAAGTTCTCGCGCGTCCAGCCCATCTCCTGCGTGATCGGTTGCAGCCACAGGCCAAAGCCGTGCCGGATGCCCATGGACAGCGTGACGATGGCGGCGCCGCAGGCCAGCACCTGAATGGCGGACAGGCGGGGTGCGGTGAGGGCAGGGGGTGCAGATGACATCCGGCGACTGTAGCGAAGATGGCCGCGCCGCGCTGTCGCCGGGGCTGGTGCCGCCTTGAAATTTGGCCCCTTCATTGATGCGGCGCGGGCATGAGTGAACGGGCAAGGTGCTGTTGATCTGTGTTTGTATCCAGTGTCTTGCGCCGGGATGCTTACAATCCGCCCCCATGGCAACCCAATCTCCGAACGAATATTCCGAAGGCTCGATCCGCGTCCTCAAGGGGCTGGAGCCGGTCAAACAGCGCCCGGGCATGTACACCCGGACCGACAACCCGCTGCACATCATCCAGGAAGTGCTGGACAACGCGGCCGACGAAGCCCTGGCCGGTCACGGCAAGAAGATCAAGGTGACGCTGCACACCGACGGCTCGGTGAGCGTGGAAGACGACGGTCGCGGCATCCCGTTCGGCCTGCACCCGGAAGAAAAGGCGCCGGTGGTCGAGCTGGTGTTCACCCGGCTGCACGCCGGTGGCAAGTTCGACAAAGGCTCGGGCGGCGCCTACAGCTTCTCGGGCGGCCTGCACGGCGTGGGCGTGAGCGTGACCAATGCGTTGTCCACCCGGTTGGAGGTGACCAGCTTCCGCGAAGGCCAGGTGGCCAGGCTGGCGTTTTCGGCCGGTGACGTGATCGAGCCGCTGGTGATTGCGCCCAAGGGCGAAGGCGACCGCAAGCAAGGCACCACGGTGCGCGCCTGGCCCGATGGCAAGTACTTCGAATCCGCCGCGCTGCCCATGGCCGAGCTGACGCACCTGCTGCGCAGCAAGGCGGTGCTGATGCCGGGCGTGCAGGTCACGCTGGTGAACGAAAAGACCAAGGACAGCCAGGTCTGGCTCTACAAGGCCGGCCTGCGCGACTACCTGGCCCAGACGCTGAGCGGCGACCCGGTGATCCCGCTGTTTGAAGGCGAAGGCTTCGCCGACGCGAAAGACGACAACTTCGCCGACGGCGAGGGTGCTTCGTGGTGCGTGGCCTTCACCGAAGACGGTCAGCCGGTGCGCGAGAGCTATGTGAACCTGATCCCCACCAGCGCCGGTGGCACGCACGACAGCGGGCTGCGCGACGGCCTGTTCCAGGCGGTCAAAGCCTTCATCGAAATGCACGCGCTGCTGCCCAAAGGCGTGAAGCTGCTGCCCGAAGACGTGTTCGCCCGCGCCAGCTACGTGCTGAGCGCCAAGGTGCTGGACCCGCAATTCCAGGGCCAGATCAAGGAGCGCCTGAACTCGCGCGACGCGGTGCGCCTGGTCGGCGGCTTCGTGCGCCCGGCGCTCGAACTCTGGCTGAACCAGCACGTGGACCACGGCAAGAAGCTGGCCGAACTCGCCATCAAGGCGGCGCAGACGCGGCAGAAGGCCGGGCAGAAAGTGGAGAAGCGCAAGGGCTCCGGCGTGGCGGTGTTGCCCGGCAAGCTGACCGACTGCGAAAGCCGCGACCTGGCGCACAACGAGGTGTTCCTGGTCGAGGGCGATTCGGCCGGTGGCAGCGCCAAGATGGGCCGCGACAAGGAAAGCCAGGCCGTGCTGCCGCTGCGCGGCAAGGTGCTCAACACCTGGGAGGTGGAGCGCGACCGCCTGTTCGCCAACACCGAAATCCACGACATCTCGGTCGCCATCGGCGTCGATCCGCACGGCCCGCTGGACACGCCCGACATGAGCGGACTTCGCTACGGCAAGGTCTGCATCCTGAGCGACGCCGACGTCGACGGCTCGCACATCCAGGTGCTGCTGCTCACGCTGTTTTTCCGCCATTTCCCCAAGCTGATCGAGGCGGGCCACGTGTACGTGGCGCGGCCGCCGCTGTTCCGGGTGGACGTGCCCGCGCGCGGCAAGAAACCGGCCCTCAAGCAGTACGCACTGGACGAGGGCGAACTGCACGCCATCCTGGACAAGGCCGAAAAAGACGGCGTGGCGCGCGACAAATGCCAGATCAGCCGCTTCAAGGGCCTGGGCGAGATGAACGCCGAGCAGCTCTGGGACACCACGCTCAACCCCGACACGCGACGCCTGATGCAGGTCACACTGGGCGGCATGGACTTTGCCGCCACCGAAGCGCTGATCACCAAGCTGATGGGCAAAGGCGAAGCCGCTTCACGCCGCGAGCTGATGGAGCTGCACGGTGACTCCGTTGAAATAGATATTTGATTCCCCCGCGCCGCCTGCGGCATCACCCCCGGGGGGGCAACACCAGCCGTCTGGCGAAGCCAGCCCGGCGGTGTTTCTGGACCAACTCCCACGGTGCGCAACCGTTTGTACGAATCCTTGAAACCCCATGAACGACACCCCTGAACTCGATCTCGCACCGGCAGAGTTGCCCGGCGAAGACAACCTGGCGAATTACGCCCAGCGCGCCTACCTCGAATACGCACTCTCCGTCGTCAAGGGTCGCGCGCTGCCCGACGTGTGCGACGGCCAGAAGCCGGTGCAGCGCCGCATCCTGTTTGCGATGGACCGCATGGGCCTGGGCTTTTCCGGCCCGAACAACAACACCGCGGCCAAGCCGGTCAAGAGCGCGCGCGTGGTGGGCGATGTGCTGGGCAAGTACCACCCGCACGGCGACAGCGCGGCCTACGACGCGCTGGTGCGCATGGCGCAGGACTTCAGCCAGCGCTACCCGCTGATCGACGGCCAGGGCAACTTCGGCAGCCGCGACGGCGACGGCGCCGCCGCCATGCGCTACACCGAAGCGCGGCTGGCCAAGATCACCGGCCTGCTGCTCGACGAGATCGACCAGGGCACGGTGGACTTCATCCCCACCTACGACGGCTCGTTCCAGGAGCCGAAGCAGCTGCCCGCGCGCCTGCCGTTCAACCTGCTCAACGGCGCCAGCGGCATCGCCGTCGGTCTGGCCACCGAGATCCCCAGCCACAACCTGCGCGAGGTGGCCGACGCCTGCGTGGCGCTGATCAAAAACCCGAAGCTGAGCGACGAAGACCTGCTGAGCCTCCTGCCCGGACCGGACTACCCCGGCGGCGGCCAGATCATCAGCCCGGCGGGCGACATCGCCGACGCTTACCGCAGCGGCCGCGGCAGCCTCAAGGTGCGCGCGCGCTGGAAGATCGAAGACCTGGCGCGCGGCCAGTGGCAACTGGTGGTGAACGAACTGCCGCCCGGCGTGAGCAGCCAGAAGGTGCTCGAAGAGATCGAGGAGATCACCAACCCCAAGGTCAAGACCGGCAAGAAGGCGCTGAGCCAGGACCAGACGCAGCTGAAAGCCAGCCTGCTGATGGTGCTGGACACGGTGCGCGACGAGTCGAGCAAGGACGCGCCGGTGCGCCTGGTGTTCGAACCCAAGAGCAGCCGCATCGAGCAGGCCGAACTCATCACCGCGCTGCTGGCGCACACCAGCCTGGAAAGCACGGCGCCGATCAACCTGACCATGATCGGGCTCGATGGCCGACCGACGCAGAAGAGCCTGCGCCAGATGCTGGAAGAGTGGGTGGCGTTCCGCCAGACCACCATCACCCGCCGCAGCCAGCACAAGCTGCAGAAGGTGCTGGACCGCATCCACATCCTGGAGGGCCGCCAGCTGGTGCTGCTGAACATCGACGAGGTGATCCGCATCATCCGCCACAGCGACGAGCCCAAGCCCGCGCTGATCGAAGCCTTCAGGCTCAGCTCCGCCCAAGCCGAAGACATTCTGGAGATCCGCCTGCGCCAGCTGGCGCGCCTGGAGGCCATCAAGATCGAGCAGGAGCTGAAGGAACTGCGCGAAGAGCAGGGCAAGCTGGAAGACATCCTGGCCAACCCGGCGAGCTTGAAGCGCCTGATGGTCAAGGAGATCGAGGCCGACGCCAAAACCTTCGCCGACCCGCGCCGCACCCTGATCCAGGCCGAGAAGAAGGCCGTGGCCGAGATCAAGGTGGTGGACGAGCCGGTCACGGTGGTGATCTCCAGCAAGGGCTGGGTGCGCGCGCGCACCGGCCACGGCCACGAGGCCGCCAGCTTTGCGTTCAAGGCGGGCGATGGTTTGTACGGCACCTTTGAATGCCGCACGGTGGACACGCTCATCACCTTCGGAAACAACGGTCGGGTCTACAGCGTGCCGGTGGCCAGCCTGCCCGGCGCCCGCGGGGACGGCCAGCCCATCACCACGCTGATCGAACTGGAGTCCGGCACGCAGCCGCTGCATTACTTTGCCGGCCCCGCCAACGCCACGCTGCTGCTCAGCGGCACCGGCGGCTACGGTTTCCTGGCCACGGTCGACAACCTCATCTCGCGCCAGAAGGCGGGCAAGGCCTTCATCAGCGTGGGCGAGGGCGAAACCATCTGCGCACCGTCGCACGCCGCGAACACTTCGGGTGGTCAAGCGCTGGTGCCCGCGACGCACGTGGCCTGCGCCTCCACCGGTGGCCGCATCCTCACCTTCGAGATCGCCGAGCTGAAAGTGATGGAGAAGGGCGGTCGCGGCCTGATGCTGATCGACCTGGAAGCCAAGGACACGCTGGCCGGCGCCTGCGCCTACACCCGCAGCGTGAAGATCGAAGGCATCGGGCGCGGCGGCAAGGAGCGTGATGAAACGCTGGAAATCCGCAGCCTGAACAACGCCCGCGCCCTGCGTGGTCGCAAGGGCAAGGCGGCCGATCTCGGCTTCAAGCCCAACCGCATCACCAGGGTGGAATGATGTTCAACGACGCGACCGGGATGTTCCTGTTGCTGGTGAGCTTCGGGCTCACCTTCTTCGTGGCGCGCTTCATCGGCAAGCGCATCCAGGCCCGGCGCGCCGCCGAAGCGGCCACCAAGGCCGAGCGCGAGCTGGCCCGGCAGAGCCGCCAGGTGCGGCGCGCGGCGGCGCGGCAGAAGAAGGGCTGAGGCCGTCATGCCCGACTTCGGCCCGCACCTCAAAGGTTTCCCCGCCGGTGCGGCGCCGCTGACCCGTGAGCAAATCCCGGCGCAGGGCTGGCAGCTGCTGCGCGGCGATCTGGCCTTGCCGCTGGCGGTGCTCAAACAGCGCGAGTTGCAGCACAACCTGCACTGGATGCGCGACTTCTGCGCACAGCGCGGGCTGTTTCTCGCGCCGCACGGCAAGACCAGCATGTCGCCCGAGCTGTGGCAGCTGCAGCTCGGCGCAGGTGCCTGGGGCATCAGCTTTGCCACCGTGTTCCAGGCGGCGGTGGGCGCGCGCCACGGCGTGCCGGTGCTGCTGATCGCCAACCAGGTGATCCAGCGCGCCGAGCTGGACGCGCTGGCGCTGTTGCACACCGAACGGCCTGCGCTGCGCTCGATGTTTCTGGTCGATTCCACCGGGCAGGTGGATGCCATCGAAGCCTGGGCCACCGAGCGCGCGTTCCAGGGCCGCTTCGAGGTGCTGCTGGAACTCGGCATCGCCGGGCAGCGCACCGGCACTCGCACCGCCGATGTTGCGCGGCAGACCGCGCAGCGCATCGCCGCCAGTCCGGTGCTGCGGCTGGCGGGCATCGAGTGTTACGAAGGCACCACCGCGTTTTGTGACCACGCCAGGGACCGTGCCACCGTCAAGGACCTGATGGACCGGGTGGACGCCATCGCACGCGAAGCCATCGCCCAAGGCTGGTTGGCGCACGACGAGATCGTGCTCACCGCCGGTGGCTCGGCCATCTTCGACCTGGTGGCTGAACGCTTGTTGCCCGACCTCAGCCGCCCGGTGCGCGGCGTGTTGCGCTCGGGTTGTTACCTCACGCACGACCACCAGCGCTACACGCGCTACCTGTGCTGCGTGGGCGAGCGCCTGAACCTGCGCGAAACCTTGAAACCCGCGCTGGAGCTGCTGGCCTGTGTGCAGAGCCAGCCCGAACCGGGCCTGGCGCTGCTCTCCATGGGCAAGCGCGATGTGTCGCACGACCTGGACCTGCCGATGCCCGTGTGGCGGTCCGACGGGCAGGGCGGCGCACCGCAGCCGGTGCCCGCCCACTGGCGCATCGACGCCCTGAACGACCAGCACGCCTACCTGCGCTTCGATGCAACGGCCCCGCCAGCCGAATGGCCGCGCCTGGGCGAAACCGTGGCCAGCGGCATCTCGCACCCCTGCACCACCTTCGACAAGTGGCGCTGGCTGCCGGTGGTGGACGACGCCTACCGCGTGGTCGATGCGGTGACCACCTGGTTCTGATCGGGCGTGTTTCGCATCCCAGCCGACGCGGCAAGGCATGGTCCTGGGATGGTCCGTTTGGACCATGCCCGCAACACACCCCGCACACAGTGGCGCAACGAGGCGTCCCTATGCTGTGCGGTGGCGTGCCGTCCGGTCACGCTTGCCCATCCGTCATTGCGAGCCCTCCATGCCCCTCTATCGAAAGATCACCCTGAGCGCGGTTCTGGCTGCCGCCTTCGCCAGCAGCACACCCGCCATGGCTGGCACCTTCTCCGGTCTGAGCCAGCTCGGGTCCACCTATTTCCACAGCACCGCATCTGGCTTCAACGCCGAAAACGCCGCCTACGACGCGCTCACCAGCACGCTGTGGGTCACCGGTGTCAGCGGTGTGGATGTGCTCAACGTCACATCCGCTGGTCTGAGTTTCAACAGCCGCATTGACGTGAGCGCCTATGGCGCCATCAACAGCATCGCCATCTACAACGGCGTGGCGGCCTTCGCCATCGAGAACAGCAGCAACCGCGAGCTGCCCGGCATCGTCCAGTTGTATGACACCGGCACCCGCAGCCTGAGCAGCGGTGCGAATTCGCTGCTGGTGGGTGCCCTGCCCGACATGCTCATCTTCACCGCCGACGGCAGCAAGCTGCTGGTGGCCAACGAAGCCACGCCCAACAGCTACCCCAGCGCCACCGACCCGCTGGGTGGCGTCAGCATCATCGACATGAGCACTCGCGCGGTGACCACCGTCAACCTGGCAGCGCTCTCCCCACCTCGGGCAGCGGCCTGCGCACCGGTCTGCCGTTCGGCTATGAGCCCGAGTACATCGCCGTCAACAACGCCGGCACCATGGCCTACGTGACACTGCAGGAGCACAACGCCCTGGCCACACTGGACCTGACCACCCGCCAGTTCACCAGCATCGTGGGCCTGGGGCTGAAGGACTACAGCCGCACCGCCAACGGCAACGCCATTCCCATCAGCAACGCCATCGACGCCACCGACCGCCCCACCGGCACCATCGCGCTGACCAGCGTCAACCTCAGAGGCGCCTACCAGCCCGACGCCATCGTCTCCTACGAAGTGGGGGGCCGGACGTTCTTGGTCATGGCCAACGAAGGTGATGCCCAGGAAAACGACGGCGACGTCGCACGCGCCTCCACCATCGCCAGTCTGGGCCTCACGGGGGACGCCGGGCGCATCAACGTGATCAAAGACCTGTCCACCCCCGGCAACGTGGTCACCATGGGTGGGCGCTCCTTCTCCATCCGCGACACCGCCGGCAACATCGTCTACGACAGCGGCAACATCCTCGAAGCCGAGGCCATCGCCCGCGGCATCTATGACGACAACCGCAGCGACGACAAGGGCGTGGAGCCCGAAGGCGTGGTACTCCAGGCCATCAACGGTCGCACCTACGCTTTCGTTGGACTGGAGCGCACCACCGAAGGTGCTGTCGCCGTGTTCGACATCACCGACCCGGCCCGTGCCAGCTTCGTCGACATGATCGTCACCGTCGGCACCGACCGCCCCGAAGGCCTGACCACCTTCGTCAAGGACAACATGATCTACCTGGCGGTTGCCAACGAAGGCCTGGGCAACGCCGCCGCCACCGGCATGGGCACCGTGCTCTACACCCTGGCGCCGGTGCCCGAGCCCGAAACCTGGGCCATGTTGCTCGGCGGCCTGGGCTTGCTGGGCCTGCGCGCTCGCCGTCGCAAGCCCGACTGAGCCCGTTCGTTGGGGTTGAACCGGCCCAAGGGCTTTGCGGCCCGCGCTGGGGGGAGGTCTCTAAATTTGCTGCACTGCAGCAAAAACACTTGCCAATGCCGGAATCGACCGTAGAATCGGGTCATGCTGCACTGCAACATAACCCGACAGCCCGGGACATGTTCAAGAGCGGCTCCTTTGTCTCAACCCTTTTCAAGGAACCCGAAATGAACAACCCCGCTGAGCAAATCATCGCCGCCAACAAAGCCAACCTGGACGCCTTCGAAGGCGCCGCCACCAAGGCCTACGCCGGTGCGGAAAAGCTGGTCGAACTCAACCTGGCCGCTTCCAAAGCCGCTCTGGGCGAGACTTTCAACCACGCCAGGGCCGTCCTGTCCGTGAAGACGCCGCAGGAATTCATGAGCCTGCAGGCCGCTTTCTTCCAGCCCCTGGCCGAAAAGTCGACCGCCTACTTCATGCACGTGCAGAGCATCGCCACCGAAGGCAGTGCCGACTTCACCAAGCAGTTCGAAGCCAGCCTGGCCGACGCGCAGAAGGCGATGAACGCCTCTGTGGACCAGCTGGTGAAGAACGCCCCGGCCGGCTCCGAAGCCGCTGTGGCTGCCTTCCAGAACGCAATGAGCCAGGGCCAGAAAGCCGTGGAAACCGCTCAGGCCACCATCCAGAAAGCTTCGGCCACCGCCCAGGCCAACTTCGTGGCCGCTTCGAAGCAGACCTCCGATCTGGTCAAAAAGGCCAGCAAGGTCTGATCGACCCCGGCTTGGCGTGAACGGCCTGCGGGCCGCACCACCCACCCAGCAAAGAGGCTCCTTCGGGAGCCTCTTTGCCGTGGGGGGCGGGCCAGAGGCGGCGACTTCGGCGCGGGTGCTGGTGCGGCTGTGCGGCCCGGCGCATGAGCGCAGCGCCGGGCCGCTCCCAAGCCAGCTCGCACCGCAGCCCGCAGGGCGAAGGTATTCCAGTGAGCGCAGCGCCGGGCCGCTCCCAAGCCAGCTC
>PNMN01000037.1 GCA_013823655.1 Comamonadaceae bacterium
TGGTCAACATCTTCGGCGGCATCATGAAGTGCGACACCATCGCCACCGGCGTGATCACCGCTTGCAAGGCCGTGAACCTGAACGTGCCGCTGGTGGTGCGCATGAAGGGCACCAACGAAGAACTGGGCAAGAAGATGCTGGCCGAATCGGGCCTGCCGATCATTGCCGCCGACACCATGGCCGAAGCCGCGACGAAGATCGTTGCCGCCGTTAAGTAATGACCTTGGGGACAGACCTTTAGCTCTGTCCTCAACTGACTAGGAAGAACACCATGTCGATCTACATCAACAAAGACACCAAGGTCATCACCCAGGGCATCACCGGCAAGACCGGTCAGTTCCACACCGAAAAGTGCCAGGAATACGCCAACGGCAAAAGCGCCTTCGTGGCCGGCGTGAACCCGAAGAAGGCCGGTGAGTCGATCTTCAACATCCCGATTTACGCCTCGGTCAAGGAAGCCGCGCAGCAGACCGGCGCCACCGTGTCGGTGATCTACGTGCCGCCCGCCGGCGCTGCGGCCGCGATCTGGGAAGCCGTCGAGGCCGACCTCGATCTGGCGGTCTGCATCACCGAAGGCATTCCGGTCAAGGACATGCTGGAAGTGCGCAACCGCATGAAGGCCAAGGAAGCCGCTGGTGGCAAGAAGACCCTGCTGCTGGGCCCGAACTGCCCCGGCCTGATCACGCCCGAAGAAATCAAGATCGGCATCATGCCCGGCCACATCCACCGCAAGGGCCGCATCGGCGTCGTGTCCCGTTCGGGCACGCTGACCTATGAAGCCGTGGCCATGCTGACCGAAGTGGGTCTGGGCCAGTCCAGCGCTGTGGGCATCGGTGGCGACCCGATCAACGGCCTGAAGCACATCGACGTGATGCGCGCCTTCAACGACGATCCCGATACCGACGCCGTGATCATGATCGGCGAGATTGGTGGCCCGGACGAAGCCGAGGCCGCGATGTGGTGCAAGGCGAACATGAAGAAGCCCATCGTCGGCTTCATCGCCGGTGTGACGGCGCCTCCCGGCAAGCGCATGGGCCACGCCGGTGCGCTGATCGCTGGTGGTGCCGACACGGCCGATGCCAAGCTCGCCATCATGGAAGAGTGCGGCTTCATCATCACGCGCAACCCGTCCGAACTGGGCAAGCTGCTCAAGGCCCAGCTCTGAAGCGGTCTGCGGGCTGGCGTGAAAAAGGCAACGCTTGCGTTGCCTTTTTTTTGGGTGCACCCCCGAACGGGGGATGAGAGGGCGCTCTCCGGCTTGCTCAGGCCCGGCATTTGAAACAAAATGCAACACTCTTGCCTGCGCCGGTCGTGCCGATGACGTGGGATACCGCCATGCCAATGGCCCGGCCTGCACGGTCGCATCGGCATTCAAACGTTCATGAGGTCGGGATTTGTCCAGTCGCAGCCAAGCACCGAAACCAGCCCTGCCAGCAGCACCCTGCGCCCGGAATTGCCCGCTGTGCTCACCGATATACTGGCCAGGACCATGGTGAAAACGCCCGAACGCCGCTACCAGACCGGCGCCGATCTCGCAGCGGATCTGCAGCGCGCGGTGTTGTCGGCGCAGGGTGGTGGTGAGCCCGCTGCCCGCGCGGGCGACAATTCCGGGTCTTGCCCGGTCTCTTTTGAGGCCACCCACGCGATGGCGCGCCCCTTTGCCGCAGAAAACGTTGTTGCTTCGGAGGCTGACACGGTGGTCCTGGTGCGCGCGCCCAACGATGACGGATCACACCCCCGCAACAGAACCGATCATCATGATGTTTGAGTACTTTGCCCAGACCGACCCGGGCCTGATCCGCGAAAACAACGAGGACTGCGTCGCCCTCGACACCGAGAACCAGGTGGTCGTGCTGGCCGACGGCATGGGCGGCTACAACGCGGGCGAAGTGGCCAGCGCCATGGCCACCACCTTCATCAAGGCCGAGCTCGGCCGCTGGATGAGCGAGGGCGGCAACGAGGCCACCGGTCGCGAAATCAAGCGGGCGATGGAGATCTGCATCGACAACGCCAACCGCTCCATCTTCAACGCCGCCAACGCCCATGCGCAGTACGGCGGCATGGGCACGACGCTGGTCATGGGCGTGTTCCAGGGCGCGCGCATCCTGATCGGCCACGTCGGCGACTCGCGCTGCTACCGCCTGCGCGGCGACAGCTTTCAACAGATCACCCGCGACCACTCCCTGCTGCAAGAGCAGATCGACGCGGGTCTGATTTCGCCCGAGCAAGCCCAGTACGCCACCCACAAGAACCTGGTCACGCGGGCGCTGGGCGTGGAAGACACGGTGTTGCTGGAAGTCAACGAATTCAGGGTCGAAGACGGCGACCTGTACCTGTTTTGCTCCGATGGCCTGAGCGACATGCTGCCCGACAACCGCATCGCCGCGATACTGGTGGGCGCCGGCACGCTGGAAGAAAAAGCGCACGCACTCATCGACGGCGCCAACAGCAGCGGAGGGCGTGACAATATTTCGGTGATACTGACGCGTGCACGCGCCAAGCCGCTGCGCAGGGGGTTGCTGTCGCGCATGCTGGGGCAGTGAATTTTTTAGAATCGGTTTTATTCAGGTTCCACAGGAGTCGGCCATGCCGAAAATGATCGTTTCCATCGATGGTGTTGTGATCAAGGAAGTGCAGCTCACCAAAGACCGCACCACGCTGGGCCGCCGTCCGTACAACGACATCGTGATCGACAACCTGGCGGTCAGCGGCGAGCACGCCGTGATGCAGATGTCGGGCGCCGACGTGTTCCTGGAAGACCTCAACAGCACCAACGGCACCTACGTCAATGGCAAGGCGATCAAGAAGCAGCAACTGCACAACGGCGACACGGTCGAGATCGGCAAGTACAAGATCAAGTTCGTGAACGACGGCGCCAGCGACCACTTCGAGAAAACCACGGTGATCAACTCGGGTGCCGTGGTCGCACCCCAGCCGGTCCAGCCGACCCATGCGCTGGGCAATGCCGCGATCAAGGTCATGTCCGGCGCCGCCGTCGGGCGTGAAGTGCCGCTGGTCAAGGTCGTCACCACCATCGGCAAACCCGGCGTGGCGGTGGCCGCCATCACCCGCCGCCCGCACGGCTACGTGGTGGCCCTGGTCGAAGGCGCCACCAAGCCCACCATCAACGGCAGCCCCATCGGCACGGAAGCCATCAACCTGCACCACGGCGACCTGCTGGAACTGGCCGGCACGCAAATGCAGTTCATCCAGCAGTGACCCTGCTGCGCCAGGGACCTGCGCTCGCGCGGGCCTGAACCGGCCCTTTCCCGAGTCGTCCATGCAGGCCCTGAGCAGACACGGCCCGCGCATCGCCGTCACCCTGCTGCCGCTGATCCTGGCCATCCTGCACGCGCTGGGCGTGGTGCCCATGGGTCTGCTGCAGCGGCTCGACGACCTGATCTACGACACGCGCCTGCGCGCCACCATGCCCGCCACGCTGGACGAGCGGGTGGTGATCGTCGATATCGACGAAAAGAGCCTGGCCGAGATCGGGCGCTGGCCCTGGCCGCGCGACCACATGGCGCGGCTGGTGGACACGCTGTTCGATCACCAGCGCATTGCGCTGCTCGGCTTCGACACCGTATTCGCCGAGCCCGACGACAGCTCCGGCTTGCGCCAGTTGCAGCGGCTCGCGGCAGGTCCGCTGGCCGACCAGCCCGGGTTTGCCGAGCGCGTGCAGGCGCTGCAGCCCGAACTGGACCACGACGCGCGCTTTGCCCGCGCGCTGAAAAACCGCCCGGTGGTGCTGGGCTACTACTTCACCAGCGACCGGGACGGGCACACCAGCGGCGTGCTGCCCGAGCCAGCGATGCGGGCCGAATCGCTGCAGGGCCGCACGATCCAGGCCACGCAGTGGAACGGCTACGGCGCCAACATCGCCCCGCTGGCCGCTGCCGCGCCACGCGCGGGCTTCTTCAACGCCATCAACGAGCGCGACGGGGTGGTGCGTTCGCTGCCGCTGCTGGCCGAACACGGCGGGCACTATCACGAATCGCTTTCGCTGGCCATGTTCCGGCTGCTGCTGGGCGACCCGCGGGTCGAGCCGGGGTTTGTGCCGGAGCGTTTTCTCTCCCGCGGCTACCGGGCGCTGGAGAGCGTGCGCCTGGTGCGCGGCGATTCGTCGCTCGCCATTCCGGTGGACGATCGGCTGACCGCGCTGGTGCCGTTCCGGGGCCCGGGCGGCCCGCAGGGCGGATCGTTCACCTACGTGTCGGCGGCCGACCTGCTGGCCGGGCGCGTGCCAGCCGAGCAGCTCAAAGGCAAGATCGTGCTGCTGGGCAGCACCGCGCCCGGCCTGCTCGACCTGCGCGTCACGCCGGTGGGTCAGGCCTACCCTGGCGTGGAAACCCACGCCAACCTGATCGCCAGCCTGCTGGACGGTGAACTGGCCGTCAAACCCGACTACGCGCTGGGCTACGAGCTGGTGCTGCTGGTGCTCTCGGGCCTGCTGCTGGCGCTGGCACTGCCGCTGCTGAGCGCAGCACGCGCGGTGGCGCTGAGCCTGGGCGTGGTGGCGGCGCTGGTGGGGCTGAACTTCTGGCTCTACCTCGGCCACGGCCTGGTGTTGCCGCTGGCCAGCAGCGTGGTCACGGCCGGTTTTGCCTTTGCGCTCAACATGAGCTACGGCTACCTGGTGGAGAGCCGCGCCAAGCGCGAGCTGGCCCAGCTGTTCGGCACCTACGTGCCGCCCGAGCTGGTGGACGAAATGGTGAAAGACCCCGACCGCTACAGCATGGACGCCGCCACCCGCGAGCTCACCGTGATGTTCTGCGACATGCGCGGCTTCACGCAGATCGCCGAAGGCATGGAGCCCACGCAATTGCAGGCGCTGCTCAACACCGTGTTCAGCCGCCTGAGCGGCATCATCCGCGGCCACCGCGGCACCATCGACAAATACATGGGCGACTGCGTCATGGCTTTCTGGGGCGCACCGGTGCAAGCGCCCAACCACGCCGCGCTGGCGGTGCAGGCCGCGCTGGACATGGCGCAGGCGCTTCAGGCCGTCAACCGCGAGCGGCTGCAGGCTGGTCTGCCGACCATTGGTGTGGGCATCGGCCTGAACACCGGCGCCATGTGCGTCGGCGACATGGGCTCCGACGTGCGGCGCAGCTACACCGTCATCGGCGATGCGGTCAACCTCGGTGCGCGGCTCGAAGGCCTGTCGCGCACCTACGGTGTGGACATCGTGGCCAGCGACGCCACCCGCCAGCAGGCGCCGCAGTTCGTCTGGCAGGAGCTGGACCGGGTGCGGGTCAAAGGCAAGGCCCAGGTTGTGGGCATTCACACCCCGCTGGGACTGCGCGAAACCCTGACCACGGCGCAAGGCGAAGAGCTGAACGGGTGGAATCAGGCCCTCAAAGCCTGGCGCGCACAAGACTGGGACGCCTGCGACGTGCACCTGCTCAACCTGCAGCGCCGGAGTGCGGAAAAAGTCCTTTACCGGGTCTATGCCGAGCGGGTAGCCTCCATGAGGTCGTCGCCACCCGCTGCGGGCTGGGACGGCGCCACCTCCTTCGAAACCAAATGAGCCGGTCCACCCGGCCCCACCACCCATGAGGGTTCGCGTACTCGGCTGCTCCGGCGCCATTGCACAAGGCTGCCGCACCACGTCGTTCCTGCTGGACGATGACGTGCTGATCGACGCCGGTACCGGCGTGGGCGACCTCAGCCTGGACGAAATGACGCGCATCCAGCACGTGCTGCTCACGCATTCGCACCTGGACCACGTGGCCAGCCTGCCGCTGATGCTGGATTCGGTGGCCGCCCTGCGCCTGGCCGCCGGCGCGCCGCCGCTGCTGGTGCATGCCCTGCCCGGCACCATCAGCGCGCTGCAGACGCACATCTTCAACAACCTCATCTGGCCCGACTTCGCCGCCATCCCCAGCGCCGCCACCCCGCTCATGCGCTTTGTGCCGATCGCCGTCGGCGAAGTGCTGCAGGTGGGCGGCAAGGCGGTGGAAGTGCTGCCTGCGGTGCACACCGTGCCCGCAGTTGGTTATGCTGCGGCCAGCGCCAGCGGCCACTGGGTGTTCAGTGGCGACACCGAGCGCAACCCGGCCTTCTGGCAGCGCGTCAACCAGCTCCCGGTGGCGATGCTGGTGATCGAGACCGCCTTCAGCAACCGCGAGGCCGAGCTGGCCCGGCGCAGCCTGCACCTGGCGCCCAGCGTGCTGGCCACCGAGCTCGACCAGATCGACCGCGCGCACCGCTTTCCGATCTACATCACCCACACCAAGCCGGCCGAGACCGGGCTGATCATGGATGAGATCCAGCGCTTCGACCAGACGCCGAACCGCGAGGCCGACCTGCCCCACGACATCCGCTGGCTCAGTGCCGGCATGACGTTTGAACTCTGAACACGAGGGTGTCAGAACAACGACAACGGGGTCAGAAGTGAATTCCCCGCATCATCTGCTGCATGGCCACCGCCTCCGGTGACAACTGCGGTTTGGCCCCTTTCTCGCCCTTGGCCGCCGACGAATCCGGGAACATGCGGAAGCTGGTGTTCATCACGATCTGGGCGATGCGCGGCACAAACGCGTGCAGCACCTGCCCGGTCACGCCCAGGCGGGTGGCGATGCGCACCGGCTTGAAAATGCAGGCCTGCGCGATCAGATCGGCCGCCTCCTCTGGCGCCAGGGTCGGCACGTTTTTGTAGATCTGCGTCGGCGCGATCATGGGCGTGCGCACCAGCGGCATGTTGATGGTGGTGAACGTCACGCCCTGATCGGCGAACTCGCTGCTGGCGCAGCGCGTCCACGCATCCAGCGCCGCCTTGCTGGCCACGTAGGCCGAGAAGCGTGGCGCGTTGGTCAGCACACCGATGGAGCTGATGTTGACGATGTGCCCCTTGCGTTTGGACACCATGCCGGGCAACAGGCCCATGGTCACGCGCAGGCAGCCGAAGTAGTTGAGCTGCATGGTGCGCTCGAAATCGTGGAAACGGTCGTAGCTGCCTTCGATGGCGCGGCGGATCGAACGACCGGCGTTGTTGATCAGAAAATCCACCCCGCCGTGGTTGGCGATCAGCAACTGGATGAAGCGGTCGGCATCGGCCATGTCGGCGATGTCGGCGGAATAGGCGATGAACTGGTAGCCCTTGTCCCTGGCCTCCTTGCAGGCCTCGTCGAGCTTGTCCTGGTCACGGCCACAGATGATGGTGATCGCACCCGCTTCGGCGAACTTGTGCGCCGCCGCCAGGCCGATGCCCGAGCTGCCGCCGGTGACCAGCACCACCTTGCCCGCCACGGTGCCGCGCAGGCTGCGGTCGATGTGCAGATCGGGGTCGAGGTGGCGCTCCCAGTAATCCCACAGCCGCCAGGCGTAGTCCTTGAGGTTCGGGCATTCGATGCCGCTGCCCTTGAGCGCGGCCTGCGTCTCGCGGCAGTCAAAGCGGGTGGGGTAGTTGACGAAGCTCATCATGTCCTCGGGCAGCCCGAGGTCCTGCATCACCGCGCGGTACACCCGGCGCACCGGCGCCAGCGCCATCAGGCCCTTCTTCACGCTCTTCGGGATGAAGCCCATCAACGCGGCGTTGATGAACAGGTTCATCTTCGGTGCGTGCGCCGCCTTGCTCAGGATGTCCAGCACATCGCCGACTCGGTAGCCCATGGGATCGACCAGGTGGAAGCACTGGCCGCTGGCGCGCCGGTGGTGGCTGATGTGGTCCAGCGCATTCACCACGAAGTCCACCGGCACGATGTTGATGCGACCGCCTTCGAGTCCGATGCTGGGCATCCAGGGCGGCAGGATCTGGCGCATGCGCTGGATCAGCTTGAAGAAGTAATACGGGCCATCGATCTTGTCCATCTCGCCGGTGCGGCTGTCGCCCACCACCAGCGCCGGCCGGTACACGCTCCACGGCAGCTTGCATTCGGTGCGCACGATCTTCTCGCTCTCGTGCTTGGTCATGAAATACGGGTGGTCGATGTTCTCGGCCTCGGCGAACATGTCCTCGCGGAACACCCCTTCGTACAGACCCGCTGCGGCGATGGACGACACATGGTGGAAATGCCCGGCGGCGATGGCCTTGGCGAACTCCACCGTGTGGCGGGTGCCCTCGATGTTGACCGCGATCTGGCTCTCTTCGTCGGCCTCCAGGTCGTACACCGCAGCCAGGTGGTAGAAGTGGTCGATCTGCCCCTTGAGGGCTTTCGTGGCCTCGGCGCTCACCCCCAGCTTCTTGGCCTTCAGGTCCCCGAACACCGGCACCGCGCGCGCCGCGCTCACGCCCCAGTGCTCGCGCAACCCGGCCACCTTGCCGTCGCTTTCGCGGCGGATCAGGAAGTGCACCACCGAACCCTTGCGCTCCAGCAGTTTCTTGACAAGCCGCTTGCCGATGAAGCCGGTGGCACCGGTGACGAAGTAATGCATGAAAGGCTCCCAACAGGATGGACAACAAAACCGCCATTCTTGTCCAACAGCAGCAGGCAGGCATCCCTCGTAAACCCGTGCGGCGGAGGGCAGCCACCCGCTTTAGTCGACAGCCCCTACACAGGCCAGCAGCGACGGCATACATTCCCTTCAATGCCCGCGCCTGCGGCGCTGTCCACCCTCACTTCACGGAGTCCCCATGGTCAAGAAAATCCAGAAATCCACCGCCCCGTCTGCCGCTGCGGGTTCGCCGTTGTCGGGCGCCATCAAGGACTCGGCCCAGCAAATCTGGCTGGCGGGTCTGGGCGCTTTTTCGAAGGCCCAAGCCGAAGGCGGCAAGGCCTTCGAAACCCTGGTGAAGGAAGGCCTGTCGATCCAGCGCAAAACCCAGGCGGTGGCGGAAGAGCGCATTTCCGAAGCCAGCAACCGGGTGAGCGGCATGGCCAGCGAGATTTCGTCCAAGGCCGCTGGCCAGTGGGACAAGCTGGAGAACATCTTTGAAGACCGCGTGGCCAAGGCGCTGAACAAGCTGGGCGTGCCTTCGGCGCGCGACATCGAAACGCTGGTGGAGCGCATCGACTCGCTGAGCCAGCAGGTGCACAGCCTGCGGCCGCAGGTTGCCGCAGCCCCGAAAAAGGCCGTCGCCAAAGCCCCTGCGCGCAAGGCAGCCGTGGCCCCAGCCCCGGCCCCGGCCCCGGCTGTCGCACGCAAGACCACCAGCCGCGCCCGCAAAGCGGCCTGAGGCAGGAGGAGGGTGGGTCGCCACCTCTGACCATCCAATACGGGGCGTTTGACGCCCCTTTTTTTCGTCCCCCTGGCTTGCTGCATTGCAGCAAGCCAGGCCCAGCCAGCGGTCTACACTGGAACCCATGAAGCCTTCACACAAAGCCCACGGTCTGATCACACGCCCACGCACGGCGCTGGCGCTGGCGGGTGGTGGACCGCTGGGCGCGATCTACGAAATCGGGGCGCTGTGTGCGCTGGACGATTGCCTGCAAGGACTGGACTTCAACGCCTGCGACCACTACGTGGGCGTGTCAGCGGGCGGCTTCATCGCGGCGGGTCTGGCCAACGGCATCACGCCGCGCCAGCTCTGCGAGGCCTTCATCGAAGACCTGCCCACCGAAGACAACTTCGATCCCGCCTGGCTCATGAAGCCGGCCTGGGCCGAATTGGGTGAGCGCCTCAAGCGCCTGCCCGGTCTGCTGGGCAGTGCCCTCTGGGCCTGGGGTGTCCAGGGCAAGTCGGCCACCAACGCGTTCGAGCGCCTGGGTGCGCTGCTGCCCACGGGCGTGCTGGACAACGAAGGCATCCACCGACAGATCGAACACCTGTTCAGCCAGCCCGGTCGCAGCAATCACTTTCGCCAGCTGCGCGCACGCCTGACCCTGGTGGCCACCGAACTGGACACCGGCGACGCCGCGCCCTTCGGTCGCCCTGGCTGGGACCATGTGCCGATCTCGCGCGCGATCCAGGCCAGTGCCGCATTGCCCGGACTGTTTCCGCCGGTGGTCATTGACGGCAAACACTATGTGGATGGGGCGCTCAAGAAAACCCTGCACGCCACCGTGGCGCTCGATGAAGGGGTGGACCTGCTGATCTGCCTGAACCCGCTGGTGCCGTTCCACGCCGACCCCGCCGCCAGCGGCAAGCAGCGCATCCCGTCGCTGGTCGAAGGCGGCTTCCCGGCCGTGATGAGCCAGACCTTCCGCTCCATGATCCATTCGCGGCTGGAACTGGGCTTCAAGCAGTACGAGCGCAGCTACCCGCACACCGACATCGTGCTGATCGAACCCGATCAGCGCGACGCCGAACTCTTCTTTGCCAACACCTTCAGCTACCGCCAGCGCCGCGAGCTGGCCGAGCACGCCTACCAGCAGACGCGCCAGCAACTGCGCCAGCGGCAGGCCGAACTGGCACCGCGGCTGGCCCGCCACGGCATGCACTTTGACCAGACCGTGCTCCACGATGACCAGCGGCAACTGCTGCGGCCACAGGCCAGCGCCAACCCGGTGGTGCGCCGCCTGCACGCCACGCTCGACGAGTTGCAGCTGTGTCTACAGCCGGTGCCCGAGCGGGCCTGAGCCATGGTCAAAAAAGCCCCACGCCGCACCGCTGAACGCATCCTGGAGGTGACGCTGGGGTTGTTCAACCGCTTTGGCGAGCCCAACGTCTCGACCACACTCATCTCCGCCGAGCTCGGCATCAGTCCGGGCAACCTGTACTACCACTACCCGGCCAAAGACGAGTTGATCAACGCGCTGTTCGAGCGCTACGACCGCGCGCTGGGCGAGCTGTTGGGCGCAGCCGACGGCGTGCGCAATGTGGAGGACGCCTGGTTCTTCCTGCATTCGCTGTTCGAGATCATCTGGGAATACCGTTTTCTCTACCGCGACCTCAACGACCTGCTGTCCAAGAACCGCCTGCTGGAAACGCGCTTCCAGGGCGTGCTGAAAAACAAGACCCGCGCCATCCGTGCCCTGCTCTCGGGCATGAGCCGCAGCGGCGCGCTGGACATCGATGCGCGCGAGCTCGATCCCACGGCCAACTGCATGGTGGTGCTGCTGACCTACTGGTTGAGTTTCGAGTACGTGCGCGACCCGCGCCGTGCGCTGGAGCCCGACAACGCCCAGCAGGCCCTGCTGCGCGGTGCACAGCACGTGCTCAACCTGCTCGCTCCTTACCTGGCTGCGGGCCAGCGCCAGCACCTGCTGCAACTCAGCGGCGTCTACAACAGCCCGGGCTGAGAGGCCTGCCATGACCACCCCCTGGACCCCCTGCCCGCATGCGGGTACCCTGCATTTCGACGCCACCAGCCTGCGTGGGCAATGGAGCCGTCTGCACCGGGGCGACGCCGAGCCGCTGCCGACCGACGCGGCCCTGCTGGAGGGCTGGGTGCTGTTCCATAACGGCGAGTTCCAGCGCGCGGCCGAAACGGGCCAGCGGCTCGGCGGCCCTGGCCTGACACTGGCCAACAAGGCGACCTGCATCCACGCCAGCTACGTCGAGCCCAGCGAAACCCTGCGCCTGCAGCGCCTGCAGGCTGCCGCCACCTGCGCCCAGGGGCAGCAAAACAGCGACCCGCACAACCCCAACGCCTGGTACTGGCAGGGCTATGCCATGGGTCGCTACAGCCAGGGCATCAGCGTGGCCAAGGCGCTGGCGCGCGGTCTGGGCCACCAGGTGCGCGGCGCGCTGGAGCGCGCGATCGCGCTCGCACCCGAGCACGCCGACGCCCACCTCGCGCTGGCCAATTACCACGCCGAGGTGATCCACAAGGTGGGCGAGCTGATCGGCGGCATGACGCATGGCGCGCGCAAAGACGCGGGTTTGGCGCTGTACCAGAGTGCCATGGCGCTGAACCCGGACTCCGCCATCACGCTGGCCGAATGTGCCAACGGGCTGATGATGCTCGAAGGTGAGCGGGCCCTGGACCAGGCCACCGCGCTGCTGCAACGCGCCGCCGATGTCGAGCCGCTGGACGCCATGGAGCACCTCTACGTGGATTCGGCGCGCATGGCGCTGCAGGGCTGAACCCGGCCAGCGCCCGACCGTTCAGCCGTTCAGCCGTTCAGGCCATTCACTGCCTGGAACATCGCCTGGCGCGCCTGCACCACCACCTGCGCGCGCCAGGCATCGGTGTCCACCGCAAACGCCTCGCGCATGCCCTGACGGATCGCCCGCTGCTGCTCGGTCGAAGCCTGGGGGTGGCGGTGCAGCCAGTGATCGGCGCGCAGCGCCAGCAACACCGCCTCAAAGGGCCGGGTGCCGAACTCCAGCGCGATGCCGGTGTATTCGGCCTGCGGGCATTCTTCATAGATGGCGCTCCACATCATCCCGCTGAGGCGGGCTGATGTGGAGGAGCCGTCGTAGATCGATGTCACCGGTGCAGCCTCGCTGCCCCACCAGCGTTGCGCACGCTGCAGTGCGGCGGCCTCGTCGCGGCAGGCAAAGATGCGTTCGCCCACGCCGCTGGGCCCCAGGCCGGTGTGCAGGTCGATCCAGGCGATGCGCCGCGCCGCTCGGCCGTGGGTGCGCAACACCTCGCGCAGCGTGCGCTGGCTCCAGGTGGGTGCCACGCCGCCGAAGAACAGACCGTCGGCAAACTGGTACTGCCCTTGCGACACGCCGGCCTGAAAGCGCTCCAGGCCATGGGCCACGATCCAGGCCCCGATGGCGGCTTCGTTGGCCGCCGAGGGTGGCCACTGCGCGGGCAGCAGCAGGGGCTGCAGATCCGCGTAGGCCGGGTTCTGCGGCAAGGGCTGGTCGAAGTCCTGGAAGTTGCGGTTGAGGTCCACGTTCTCGTGCGTCACGCGCCGAAGGAACGAGAACCCGTGCGGGTTGAGCGCGTGGAGGTACAGCACCGCCACCCCGGCAGCGCGCGCGTGGGCGCGCCACTCGGCGTCGTGGCTGGCGAACACCTGCACGCCCGAGCCGCAGAAGCCTTCGGCCCCGTGGCAGGCGCTGCTGACGATCAGCAGGCGCTCGGCATCGGCCGGGCCGTCCAGCGCCAGGTCCAGCGCCAGCGTTTCGCCCTCCAGGCCGGGCAGCGGGTGGTTGTGGCTGCGGATCGCCATGCCGGCCGCGGCGGCCCCTTCCAGGAACATCACCCGTGCGCGGGCATAGCTGGGCGCAAACGCGGCTTGCGGGCCGATCACGCAGCAGCCCCGCTGCGGGGCTGGGCCAGCCACCGTTCGGCCAGCCGCACCCAGTAGGTGGCACCCAGCGGAATCAGCTCGTCGTTGAAGTCGTAGTGCGGGTTGTGCAGCATGCAGGGGCCGACGTCGTGGCCTCCGCCCTCGTACCCGCCGCGATGGGCACCGTCGCCGTTGCCGATGAACAGGTAGCAGCCGGGTTTGGCCAGCAGCATGTAGGCGAAGTCTTCGGCGCCCATGGTCGGCTCCTGCGGCTTCACGGCGTCCGCCCCCACGATCTCGGTCAGCACCTGCCGGGCAAACACGGTTTCGGCCGGGTGATTCACGGTGGGGGGGTAGTTGCGCTTGAACTGGAAATCACAGCCCGCGCCAAAGGCCGCGCTGGTGTGTTCGGCGATCTCGCGCATGCGCTGCTCGATCAGGTCGAGCACCTCGAAGGTGAAGGTGCGCACCGTGCCCTGGATCACGCAGCTGTCGGGCACCACGTTGGTGGCTTCGCCGGTGTGGATCATGGTCACGCTGATCACGCCCGCGTCCACCGGCTTCTTGTTGCGCGTGATGATGGTCTGGAAGGCCATCACCATCTGGCAGGCCACAGGCACCGGGTCGATGCCGTTGTGCGGCAGCGCGGCATGCGAACCCTTGCCGCGGATGGTGATGTGGAATTCGTTGCTCGACGCCATCACCGGCCCGCTGCTGGCGGCGAAGCTGCCCACCGGCAAGCCTGGCCAGTTGTGCATGCCGAACACCGCTTCCATGGGGAAACGCTCGAACAGCCCGTCCTTGATCATTTCGCGCGCACCGCCGCCGCCCTCTTCGGCGGGCTGGAAAATCAGGTACACCGTGCCGTCGAAGTCGCGGTGCTGCGCCAGATGCTGGGCTGCCGCCAGCAGCGTGGCGGTGTGGCCGTCGTGGCCGCAGGCGTGCATCTTGCCGACGTGCTGGCTGGCGTGCTCGAAGGTGTTGAGCTCGGTCATGGGCAGGGCGTCCATGTCGGCACGCAGGCCGATGGCGCGGCCACAGGCGCCGCCGTCGCGGCCGTGCACGATGCCCACCACGCCGGTGGTGCCCATGCCACGGTGGGCGGTGATGCCCCATTCGGCCAGCTGCGTGGCCACGACGTCGGCGGTGCGCAGTTCCTGGAAGCAAAGCTCGGGGTGGGCGTGGATGTCGCGGCGCAGGCGGGCCATGTCGGCCGACTGGGTGAGGATGGAGTCGATGAGTTTCATGGGCGTGCTGGATGGTCCGGCGCTGTCGCCGGCAAAGGACCATGGTAGCCAAGAAGAACCGTTCGTGCACGTCGCCGGTGTGTCGCCCTGCTGCTATCCTGAACGCCTTATCGACGTTTCGACGACCATGGCCTCAGCTGCTTCCACCGTGACCGTGCGCGGTGCCTGCCCGCACGACTGCCCCGACACCTGCGCCTTGCTCACCACGGTGGAGAACGGTGTGGCCGTGCGGGTGCAGGGCAACCCCGACCACCGCCACACCGACGGCGCGCTGTGCACCAAGGTCGCGCGCTACACCGAGCGCACCTACCACCCCGAACGCCTCCTCACGCCGCTCAAACGCAGCGGCCCCAAGGGCAGCGGCCAGTTTGTGCCGGTGGGCTGGGACGAGGCGCTGGACGACATCGCGGCTCGCCTGAAAGCCATCGCCGCGCGCGACCCGCAGGCCATCGTGCCCTACAGCTACGCCGGCACCATGGGGCAGGTGCAGGGCGAAGGCATGGCGGCGCGTTTCTTCCACCGGCTCGGCGCGTCCCACCTGGACCGCACCATCTGCGCCGCCGCCGGCGGTGAAGGCCTGCTGCAGACCCTGGGCGGCAAGCTCGGCATGAAGGTCGAGTTCTTTGCCGAAGCGAAGCTGATCCTGATCTGGGGCAGCAACCCGATCGCCAGCAACCTGCATTTCTGGCGCCTGGCACAGCAGGCCAAACGCAACGGCGCGCGCCTGGTCTGCATCGACCCGCGACGCAGCGAAACCGCCGAAAAATGCCACGAACACATCGCGCTGCGCCCCGGCACCGATGCCGCGCTGGCGCTGGCGCTGATGCACCAGCTGATCATCCACGACTGGCTGGACCACGACTACATCGAACAGCACACCCTGGGCTGGGAAGCCCTGCGCGAACGGGCCCTGCAATGGCCGCCCGAGCGCGCCGCGCAGGTGTGTGGCGTGCCGGTGCAGCAGATCGTGGAGTTGGCGCGCGCCTACGGCAGCACCAAGCCAGCGGCCATTCGCCTGAACTACGGCATGCAGCGCGTGCGCGGCGGTGGCAACGCGGTGCGGGCCGTGGCCTGCCTGCCGGCGCTGGTGGGTGCCTGGCGGCAGCGGGCGGGCGGGTTGCTGCTGTCGGCGTCGGGCCATTTCCCGGTGGACCGCACGGCGCTGCACCGGCCCGACCTGCTGGCTGGCCGCACCCCGCGCACCATCAACATGAGCACCATCGGCAACGACTTGCTGCGCGAAGCCTCGCCCGCCTTCGGGCCGAAGATCGAAGCGCTGATCGTCTACAACAGCAACCCGGTGGCGGTGGCGCCCGAGTCGCCCAAGGTGGTGCCAGGTTTTGCGCGCGACGACCTGTTCACCGTGGTGCTGGAACACTTCCAGACCGACACCGCCGACTTCGCCGACTATGTGCTGCCCGCCACCACGCAGCTGGAGCACTGGGACATCCACACCAGCTACGGCCACACCGATGTGCTGCTCAACCGCCCGGCCATCGCGCCACTGGGCCAGTCGCGCCCCAACACCGCCGTGTTCCGGGTGCTGGCCCGGCGCATGGGGTTCGAGGATTCCTGCTTTGACGACGACGATGAAACGCTGTGCCGCACGGCCTTTGGTGCCGCCGTCGACTTCCAGCAGTTGCTGGACCAGGGATTTTCCACCCTGCCCTTGCCCGAAGCGCCGTTTGCCGAGGGCGGCTTTCCGACGCCTTCCGGCAAATGCGAGTTTTTCAGCCAGCGCCTGACCGACCAGGGCCTGGACGGCCTGCCCGATCACCTGCCGAACTTCGAGACAGCCGACAGCGACCCGCGCCACCCGCTGGCCATGATCTCGCCACCGGCGCGCAACTTCCTCAACTCCAGCTTCGTCAACGTGAAGAGCCTGCGCGACATCGAGGGTGAACCGCTGCTGGAAATGCACGCCGCCGACGCCGCCGCGCGCGGCATTGCGAGCGGGCAGATGGTGCGGGTGTTCAACCTGCGCGGCAGCTACCGCTGCAAGGCCGAGGTGTCCCAGCGCGCCCGGCCCGGGGTGGTCAACGGCCTGGGCATCTGGTGGCGCAAGCTTGGGCCCGACGGCACCAACGTGAACGAACTCACCAGCCAGCGGCTGACCGATCTGGGGCGCGGGCCGACCTTCTACGACTGCCTGGTGCAGGTGGAGGCTGGATGACCCCCCTGCGCCGCTTCGCGTCTTCCCCCCTGAGGGGGGACCGCGCCAGAGGCCCGGCGAAGCCGGTTCCTCGGCGCGTGCTGGCACTTCTGGTCGTTGCGACCTTGCTCACAGGTTGCGCCAGCCCGACCACCGGCGTGGGCTATTACTGGCAGTCGGTCACCGGCCACCTGGCACTGATGCAGGCGGCCCGCCCGGTGGAAGACTGGCTGGCCGATGCGCAGACGCCCGAGGCGCTGCGCCGCAAGCTGGAAACCGCGCGGCAGATCCGCGCCTTCGCCTCGGCCGAATTGGGTCTGCCCGACAACGCCAGCTACCACCGTTACGCCGACCTGCAGCGCCGCGCCGCAGTCTACAACGTGGTGGCTGCCCCGGAGTTTTCGCTCACCTTGCAGACCTGGTGCTTCCCGGTGGCGGGCTGCGTGGGCTACCGCGGCTATTTCGACGAGGCCGATGCCCAGGCCTTTGCCGCCAGCCTTCCGAAAGCACTGGAAGTGGCGGTCTACCCGGTGCCGGCCTACTCCACCCTGGGCTGGATGAACTGGGCCGGCGGCGACCCGCTGCTCAACACCTTCATCGGTTACCCCGAGGGTGAACTGGCGCGACTGGTCTTTCACGAACTGGCGCACCAGGTGCTGTATGTGAAGGACGACACGACCTTCAACGAATCCTTCGCCACCGCAGTGGAGCGGCTCGGTGGCGCACGCTGGCTGGCTCAGGCGAGCGAAGCGGCCAGGCTGGAATACGCCCGCTTCGACGGACGGCGCCATGAGTTCCGCGCCCTGACCAGGGACACGCGCCAGCAGCTGAATGCCCTGTACGCGCAAACCGCGCTGGACGATGTGGCCAAGCGACAGCGCAAGGCACAGGTCATGGCCGACTTCCGCAGCCGCTACGAAACGCTCAAACAATCGTGGAATGGTTTTGCCGGCTACGACCCGTGGGTGGCCCGCGCCAACAACGCCGCCTTCGGCGCGCAGGCGGCCTACGACGAACTGGTGCCCGCCTTCGAAGCCCTGTTCGAGCACGAGGGCCAGGACTTCGCCCGGTTTTATGATGCGGTGCGCGCGCTGGCCGAACAGCCCCGCAGCGACCGCACCGCCGCCCTGCGCGCGCTGCTGCCCATCCGCGTGGCCGCCAGCGCCACCCCGTCCAGACCCTGACACCATCGAGGAATCCCATGGCCGACATTCACATCCAACGCCAGCACCAGCTCGGTCTGCCGGGTGCGCGCAAGGTCGCCTGGCGATGGGCCGAACAGGCCGAGGCCGACTTCGGCATGACCTGCACCTACGAAGAGGGTGACGATGGCGACGAAGTGCAGTTCAGCCGGTCCGGCGTGAG